>JAYRVL010000001.1:0-20077 GCA_041918575.1 Anaerolineae bacterium
CCTGTACCACGCGACAAAATCGGCTATCTGTCGGAGATCGAGATCTTTCAAGATCTGACGCCGCGTGAGATTCAGGAGATAGATCGTATCACGACCATCAGCCAGGTTCAGAAGGGCAAGGTGTTCTATCGCCCAGAAGAAACGGGCGAGATTCTCTTCATTCTGAAAAAAGGTAGGGTGCAATTATACCGAATTTCGGCCGAGGGGAAGAAGCTGGTCATCACGACCCTGGGGCCTGGCACCCTTTTTGGTGAAATGGCGTTGTTGGGTCAACAGATGCACAACGCCTTTGCCGAAGCGACCGATGATTGTCATATCTGCGTCATGAGCCGCACGGACCTGGAGCGGCTTTTTCTGAACAAACCGATGGTGGCCCTGCGTGTGCTGGAGATTACCGGCCGCCGGCTGCGTGAGGCAGAAAAGCGGCTGGAAGATATGGCCTTCAAGGGCATCCCGGCCCGGCTGGCTTCCCTGCTCTTGCGTGTTCGCCTGGAGCAGAACAGCGACGAAATCGAAGGCTTGACCCATCAGGACCTGGCAGAGACGGTAGGCACCTATCGCGAGACGGCCACCCAGGTGCTCAACGACTTGAAGGTGCAGGGCCTGATCGAGATCGGTCGCAAACGCATCACGATTCTGGACCCGCAGCGGCTGCAGGCTGTCGCCGCCGGATCTTAGCAAAATCCCCCCCACTCTCACAGGCTGTTGCAGGACAAAGCGTCTGACGGCCTTCCCACACAACCCGATGCTTGCTTCGACCGGCCTGGCGGTCACAACCGCCAAGCCGGAATGGAAATAGATCACGACTCTGGTGTTCTGACATTTCTATCATTGTAGCGCCTGCATTTTGCAGCGCCTGTCATTACAGCGCCCGCGCGTCACCGATAGAAAGTCTCGACAAGAAAGGAGAATCGGCGCCCCACATCATTCATGAATAGCAACCGTCAGGGTGTTCACATCCGTCTGCGCCTTGACCATCGTGTTCGTTCAACTGTTCGGTACCCCATTCACCACACACAGGAGGATCTTTCATCATGCGTAAGACTGGACTGTATGTCCTACTCGTCGTGCTGTTGCTCGCCACCATGGCGATCGTGGCGCCTTTTGCGGGCGCTCGCCAACTGACCGGCCCTGTGGCCCCAGAGGCCCAGGATGTCGCTGATGCCAGCGGCGGTAAGGCTGATTTCGTGCCCGGTCACAATGTCCCCAACGCGCCGGTTGTCCCGGGCGCCATTCTGTTCGACAATGGCCCCCTGATCACTCATCCGGGCGGCGGCTTTGGCGGCGCGGATGCCAGCGCCCTGCAGACAGCAATCGGCCTGAATGTCTACGGATTCGGCCATGCCGTTTCCTCCGGTTATCGTGTGGCCGATGATTTTACCGTCCCGGCCGGCGAAACCTGGACGATCAACACGATCACCTTCTACGCGTATCAGACTGGCTCGACGACTACCTCGACCATCAACAATGTCAATCTGCAAATCTGGAACGGCCCGCCAGGCATCGGTAGCGTCATTTTCGGCGATACCACCACCAACCGCCTGTCCACCTCGACATTCACCAACATCTACCGCGCGATTGACACCAACATCCTGGCCAACAATCGCCCGATCATGGCCAGTGTGGCTACGGTGGGCACCGTTCTGACCTCCGGCACCTACTGGATTGACTGGCAGACCGGCGGCACGCTGGCCTCCGGCCCGTGGGTTCCACCGGTCACGCTTGTTGGCCTGACGAACCCGCCTGGCGCCAACGCACAGCAGTGGAACCTGACGAGTTGGGTCGCCCTGATTGACTCCGGTACCGCAGCGGCGCCGCAAGACCTGCCGTTCCAGATCGAAGGCAGCAGCAGCGGCGGCGGTCCCACGCCTACGCCGACCACCCCGCCGCCGCCGACTCCCACGCCCACGCCGCTCCCGCCGCGCTGCCCCGCCGGCTTCAGCGAAGTGACGCTGGTTAGCGAAGGCTTCGAGGGCAGCTTCCCGCCCGCCGGCTGGGTCGTGGCCAACAGCACTACAGGCTGTACTGGCGTGCCTGACTGGACCAACACCGATCCTGGCGCTCGCGGCAACCTCACCGGCGGCAGCGGCCTCTTCGCCGTCGCGGACAGCGATGCCTGCGGCATCGGCGTCGCGATGAACGCCCAGATGTGGTCGCCTGTGCTCAATCTGTCCACTTACACCGATCCGCGTATCGTCTTCAAGTATGACTACAACGACCTCGGTGCTGCCGACTCCGGCGCGCTGGACTTCAGCACCGACGGCGGCTCGACCTGGTCGAACATCAACACCTGGACGGTCGATGATCGCGGCCCCAAGACTTACGACAACACCTTCGCCTCCACCAGCGCCACTACAGTCATCCGCTGGCACTACATCGCCGGTTGGGACTGGTGGTGGGAAGTGGACGACGTCACCGTCACGGCCTGCCAGGCGCCGCCCACCGCGGTCAACCTGGACAATGTCTCGGCCAGCAATGGCGCCGCGACCTGGGCCTGGATGTTGGCCGTTGTCATGGCCGTGGCCGGCGTTTCGATCTGGCGCTGGCGCCGCAGCACCAACTAACGTTGAACCCGCGGGTGTGATTCAGCACCCGAACGCTTGAAACAAGAAAGCCAGGCTTTTGCAAAACCGCAATTTCGGTCAAAGCCTGGCTTTTTCTTGTCAATTCTTCAGGTTTTCAATCGTTGGCCGACGCGGCCGCAGGCGATTCGGCGTTACTGGCTGGCGCCGGTGTGAAGCTGACGTCCGCCAGGCGCTGCCGGGCCAACGCCACATAGGCGGCGTTGGTCTCATAGCCCACGAAATGACGGCCACTCCTGGCCGCAGCGATGGCCGTTTGCCCACTGCCCATGAACGGATCGAGCACCACCTCATCGGCCAGGGTGTAGAGTTGAATCAGGCGTCGCGGCAGTTCGACCGGAAACGGCGCAGGGTGGCCGATCTTGCTGGCTGCCTCGGCCGCAAAGGTCCAGACGCTCTTGGTGTACTCCAGGAATTCGTCGCGGCCAATCGTGTTCTTGCGCCCGGGGTTGTGGCGAGCGTAGGCGTCTTTGCAAAAGACCAGGATGTATTCGTGCGCGTCGCGTAGGGTGGGATTGGTGGCCGACATCCAACTGCCCCAGGCGGTTGAGGGACTGCCGCCCGCGGCCTTGTTCCAGATGATTTCGCCGCGCATCAGGAAGCCCAGTTCGAGCATGGATTCCAGGATGAAGGCGTGCAGCGGGATGTACGGCTTGCGTCCCAGGTTCGCCACGTTGATGCAGGCGCGGCCGCCGGGCACCAGCACCCGCTTCACCTCGCGCCACACCCGCGTCAGAAAGGCCAGGTATTCGGGCAGCGACAGGTCGTCGTCGTACTGCTTGCCCACATTGTACGGCGGCGAGGTGACCATCAGATGAACGCTGGCATCGGGCAGGTCGTCCATCGCCTCGCAGCTCTTGCACAGAATCTGATCGAGCGCAGAGGCCGGCAGCGGGTTCTCCACGAACGGCGCCGCGGTCGAAACCTCGAACTGCGGCAGCTCAGTCACCAAACGGCTGGCATAGAACGGCGTCGCGTCATGGTTGACGCGGCCGGCCGTGCCAAAGCTGCTGGTCGTTGTGCCTGGTTTGCGGCGTGATGGCGCCACCGGTCATTTTTCCTTTTCTGCGCTCTGTGGCAACTGCAGACACCGATACGAAAACGATCAGCGCGAATCGGTGTTGATCCGTTACCAGTGACCTCCGGCTTCAGGCGGCGGCTGTCAGTTCCTCGATCTTCCCTGAAACCAGGCGCATCAGCTCACCGACGGTGGCGCGGTCGAAGGCAAAGTGGATGTTGGCCGCCTGGAAGAGGGTCGGCAGCGGCCGCGTATCACCCAGGGCCAGGGCGACGCGATAATCGGCCACGGCCTGTGCCTGATCGCGCAGCGCGTTGCGCCACACCTGCATGGCGCCCACCTCAGCCAGGCCGTATTCGATGTAATAGAGCGGCGCGGTGAAGATGTGCCCCTTGCGCTGCCAGCCGGTCTCTTTCTGCGCCTGCAGGCCGCTGAAATCAATACCCGGCATGAAGCGATCCCAAAGTTCACTCCACGTCGCGTCCAGGTCCGCCGCCGTGATATTTTCTGGCGCTTCGGTGTAGACCCAATGCTGGAAACGATCCACCACCGCCATGTAGGGCAAGAAGGTCACGATGTCTTGCAGCTTCTTGGCGTAGGCCCGCTGTGCGTCAGCCTCTGAGTAGAAACCGCCCCGGCTCCGCGCCAGGTAAGGCACAGCCAGCAGCTCCATCCCCATCGAAGCCACTTCGCAAAATTCCGTGGGGCCGTTGATATTCCAGATCAGCGGTTGACGTGATGATTCCAGGAAATGGAAGGCATGTCCCCCCTCGTGCAGCAGGGTCTGCACGTCGTCATGCGTCCCCACCGCGTTCATGAAGATGTACGCGCTGTGGCTGACCGGAAAGCTGGAGCAGTAGCCGCCGGGCGCCTTGTGCTGCCGCGAAGGCAGGTCCAGAAAACCGTCGCGCAGCCTGGTGAAATGCGCGCCCAACACCGGATCAACCCGGTTGAACATGCGCTGCACTCCGTCCTCCAGCTCGGCCGCATCGCTGAACGGTCGCAGCGGCCCGCCGTCGGCATCCACCTCGACGTCCCACGGCCGCAGCGCAGTCAGGCCCATGCTGGCAGCCTTGCGCTGATAGAGCGCCGTGGCCAGGGGCGCCACCTCATGCTCGATGGCATCGTGGAACGTGAAGCAGTCCTCCGGCGTGTAATCGAAACGGCCATAGACCTGCCACATGTAGTCTCGAAATGAGCTGAACCCGGCGTTGCGCGCCATCTGGCGGCGCCGCGGCAGCATGGTCAGGTAGAGATCGTTCAGCCTGGCGCGATCGGTCAGGAAACGGTCCATGATGAGGCGCCAGCCGCGCTCGCGGGTCGCGCGATCCCGCTCTTGCAGGTGCAGGCCGGCCTGCGGCAGGGTTTCCACCTGTTCATCCCACTCAATGGTCATCGCGCCTACGGTTTTATCGTACTCGTTGCTCAGTTTGCTCAGCTCCGTTTCCAGCGGGATATTCTCCTCGCGGAAAATGCTGGCTTCGGTGCGAAACCGTTTGAGCATCATTTCGGTGTCAACCGCCGGCGCATAATCGCTCAACGCCAGGAACTTCTGCTTCAGGGCCTGATTGGCCGTCGAAGCCTTGGGCATGATCTCTTCGACCAGGCGGTTGAAGCGCGCCTCGACCGCGGCGTCCGCGGTATTCTCCGATACCTCACGGTAGATCTGAGCGTTGCCCTCATGCAAAGCCGCATTCAGATCGCTCCATTCTTGCAGCCAGGCGCCGGCGGTCTCGACGGTCAACTCGACTGCTTGCAGGCGGTCAATGAGCGGCTGCACGGTTTCCCAATCGAGGATATCAATGTGTGGATATGCCATGGTACCATCCTATCGCAGTTGATCTGTCACCGAGGCTCGCCGCTGCAGCCGTTGGGCGCTGTGCGCGGCGCGTTCTGCGTGGTAGGATGAGCGCACCAGGGGGCCGCATTCCACCCACGGAAAACCTCGCGCCTGCGCTTCCTCGCGCAGGCGCGCGAACTCGTCCGGTGAATAGTAACGTTCGATCGGCAGGTGGAAGCGGCTCGGCTGCAAATACTGGCCGATCGTGATGATGTCTACCTGGTGAGCGCGTAGATCATCCATGACTTGCAGCACTTCGTCCCAGCGCTCACCCAACCCGACCATCAGACCAGATTTGGTGAGCGCGCCGGGGTCCATCTGTTTGGCCGCGGCCAGCACCTGCAAGGAGCGCGGGTACTTGGCCTGCGGCCGCACACGCTGATAGAGCCGCGGCGCGGTTTCTACATTGTGGTTCAGAATCTCCGGCTGTTGGGTCATCACCATCTGCAGCGCGTCCATGTTGCCCATGAAATCGGGAATCAGCACTTCGATGGTGGTTTCCGGCATCAGCGCCCGGATACGACCGATTGTCTCCGCAAAAATGCCCGCGCCGCCGTCGGGCAGTTCATCGCGGTTGACCGAGGTCAGCACCGCGTGGCGCAGTCCCATGGCCTGCACAGAATCGGCCACCCGCTGCGGCTCGGCGCGATCCAGAAACTCAGGTCGGCCGGTCTTGATCTTGCAGAAGCCGCAGGAGCGCGTGCAGGTATCGCCCAGCAGCAGAAAGGTGGCGGTGCCGGCGTTCCAACATTCGCCAATGTTGGGACAGCCGGCCTCCTCGCACACCGTGTGCAGCGTCTTGCCGCGGAATAAACCCTTTAGTTCGTAGTACTTGGAACTGTCCGGCGCGCGCACCCGCAACCAGTCTGGCCGCCGGCCTGGCGTCAAGTGTTCATGATGCCAGTCATGTCGGGGCGGCTCCGGATTCAGTTCGATGGGTACAGAGGTAGATCGAGTCATGTTCCTGCTCAGGTCGGACGGAATTCGCCTTCGATGAAGTCGTCCTGGCTGCCGCTGTCGCCGGAACTGGAGCCGCCATCGCCCGCATCGCCGGTTGGCCCGCTGCCCGCCTGATGCATGCGCGTGCCCGCCTGCTGCCAGGCCTGCATCAGCTCTTCGCTGGCGCTGCGAATGTGGCTGCTGTCCTGACCCTGCAGGGCAGAACGCACCGCCGCCACCTTGTCTTCCAGCATGGACTTGTCTTCGGCTGAAATTTTATCGCTGTTCTCTTTGACGAATTTCTCCACCTGGTAGGTAGACATATCGGCCTGATTGCGGGCCTCGACATCATCCTTGCGGCGCTGGTCCTCGGCGCGGAAGCGCTCGGCGTCCTTGACCATACGTTCGATCTCGTCTTTGGCAAGTCCGCTCGAGGCTGTGATGCGGATTTGCTGCACGCGGGCGGTAGCCTTGTCCTTGGCCGAAACGTGCAAGATGCCATCGGCGTCAATGTCGAACGCCACCTCGATCTGCGGCATCCCGCGCGGGGCCGGTGGGATGCCATCCAGGATGAAGGTGCCCAGCATCTTGTTGTCGGCCGCCATCTGGCGCTCGCCCTGGAAGACCTTGATCTCGACGCTGGTCTGCATGTCGGACGCGGTGGAGAAGACCTGGCTCTTCTTGATTGGAATGGTGGAATTGCGCTCGATCAGCGCCGTCATCACACCGCCCAGCGTCTCGATACCCAGGGTCAGCGGCGTGACATCCAGCAGAAGCACGTCCTTGACCTCCCCTTTGAGCACGCCGGCCTGAATGGCCGCGCCCACGGCTACCACCTCATCCGGATTGACGCCCTTGTGCGGGTCCTTGCCAAACAGGCGACGGACCGCCTCTTGCACCGCCGGCATACGCGTCATGCCGCCGACCAGGACCACCTCATCTATGGCCTCCACCTTCAGTTTGGCATCCTCCAGCGCGCGGCGCACCGGTACGATGCTGCGCTCGATCAGGTCGCCGGTCAACTGCTCCAATTTGGCCCGCGAGAGCGTCATGGTCAGGTGTTTCGGCCCGCCCGCATCGGCGGTGATGAACGGCAGATTGATCTCGGTCTGCATCACCGTTGAAAGCTCGATCTTGGCCTTCTCGCCTGCTTCCTTGAGGCGCTGCAACGCCATGCGATCCTGACGCAGGTCAATGCCCTGTTCCTTCTTGTACTCGTCCGCGATCCAGTCAATGATGCGTTGATCGAAGTCATCCCCGCCCAGGAACGTGTCGCCATTGGTAGAGAGCACCTCGAACACGCCGTCGCCGACATCCAGGATGGAGATATCGAACGTGCCGCCGCCCAGGTCATAGACCGCGATCTTCTCATCCTTCTTCTTGTCCATCCCGTAGGCCAGTGAGGATGCGGTGGGTTCATTGATGATGCGCAAAACGTTGAGACCGGCAATTTTGCCCGCGTCTTTGGTGGCCTGACGCTGACTATCGTTGAAATAGGCCGGCACGGTGATGACCGCGTCGGTCACCGGCTCGCCCAGGTAGGCCTCGGCATCGGCCTTGAGCTTCTGCAAGATCATGGCGGAAATCTCCGGCGGCGAATACTCCTTGCCACCCATCACCACCCAGGCATCGCCGTTTTGCTTATCGGCAATTTTGTAGGGAAGTATCTGGCGGGCGCGCTGCACCTGTGGGTCACTAAACTTGCGTCCCATCAGGCGCTTGACCGAAAAGATCGTGTTATCCGAATTGGTAATGGACTGACGCCGGGCCACCTGACCCACCAGGCGCTCGCCCGTCTTGGGGTTGACAGCCACCACCGATGGTATCAGGCGCGCCCCTTCACTGCTCGGAATAACGACCGCTTCGCCGCCCTCCATGACAGCCACTACTGAGTTCGTTGTTCCCAGGTCAATGCCGATGATTTTTCCCATATGATACTTTCTCCTTATTCCTGTCCGGCCCTTGCGCCGTCTGCTTGATTCCCTCTGTCACCAACTGGCGTCTTACTGCGCCACGCGCACCAGAGCCGGTTGCAAGATCCGCTCGCCCAATTTATAACCCTTGCGCACTTCGCCAATGATCTGATTGGTTTGATACCCTTCGACTGCTTCGTGAGTGATCGCCTCATGTAAGGCTGGGTCGAAACCCTGGCCGTCGGTCTCGATGACCGTGACACCCTCACTGCTCAGTATATGGCTCAACTTGCGCTGAATGAGCGCAAAGCCGTTGACCCACTGCTGATCCTGCTCATTCAGGTCGGCCGGAACATGGGCGAAGGCCAGGGCCACATCGTCCAGTACCGGCAAGATGCGCAGGAGCAGGCGTTCGTTGGCGCTGAGGATCAGGTCGGCGCGCTCGCGCTCGAAGCGCCGGCGCATGTTCTGCGCCTCAGCCGTGGCGCGCAACCAGCGGTCCTTATAATCGGCCGCCTCGGCTTGCGCAGTCTGCGCGGCTGCTTCCAGTGCGGCCAGGACAGCCGCGCGGTCAGCCGTTGTTTCGATGACCGGCGCCGCCCCTGCGTCCTTCTCCGCGGCGCCGTTGCCGTTGGTATTCAACTCGTCTGCCATTGTCTCTCCCACGGTCGTATTTTCCTGTGTCGTTCCTAACCGTAAAACTCGCGCAGCAGTTCGCTCATCAGATTTGCCACGTAGCGCACCGCGCTGATCGTGCGACCATACGGCATGCGCAGAGGTCCCAACACGCCCAACACGCCCGTGGTATCCTCGTCAACGCCGTAGCGCGACAGCACCAGGCTGACCTGGCTCAGCTCGCGCCAACGCCCCTCGCCGCCGATGATGACCTGCACGCCATCGCTCTCGCGCGTCTTTGCCACAATGCTCTCCAGCAGCGGCCGCGCCTCGATGATTTCTATCACGCGGCGAATCATGTCGCCTTCGGCAAATTCTGGCTCCGTCAGGGCGTGACTCAATCCTTCGCGGTAGATGTCACTGACCTGTGAATCGAGTCGCTCCATGATGGAAACCAGGAGGCTCGCCACGTCAGCCGCCCACTGGCTCAACACCTGGCTCTGCGCCTTGATCTCAGCCACCGAGCGGCCGGCCAACTGCTCGTTCAACTCGTTTGCCACGCGTTTCAGCTCGTCTTGCAGCAGGGGCAGGTTGAGCATCTGCTGCTTGACGCTTCCCTCCATCGTCACCAACACCAGGAGCACAATGCCGTCACGAATCTCGATCAACTCCAGCCGTTTGAAGCGGCTGTTCACAGCTTTTGGCGCCGTTGCCAACGCCACGTTTCGCACCGTGTGCGCCAGCACAGCCGCCGCCAGTTTGACCCAGTGATCCATCTCTGCTCGCGCCTGGCCGAACTGATGACGAATCAACAAACGCTCATCGGGCGGCAACGTCATATCGCCCAAGAGATGTTCCACGAAGAAACGGTAGCCTTCTTCCGTTGGCATGCGACCGGCCGAGGTGTGCGGATGGGTCAGGAAGCCAAGCTCTTCCAACGCCGCCATTTCATTGCGGATGGTGGCCGGACTCACGCCCAACTCGTAACGATCCAAAACCGCGCGCGAACCAACCGGGATACCCGATGCGATGTATTCCCGAATCACCAGGCCCATGATGGCGCGCCGGCGCGCGCTCAGCTCCTCTGTCATCTCTCGCCTACTCTCAGTCTGGCGCTCGAGTATTAGCACTCTAGTGTCGAGAGTGCTAATGGCGTCGGGCACTATGATACCATGAAGGTTCGCGGATGTCAAAAGAATTTTGACGTCCTGTACGGCTGCGTCAATTGACAGCCTGCATGACTCCTTGTATACTTCGGCGCATGGATCAACGTCTTGATTTTGCCGCGCAGCTTGCCAGCCTGGGGCCGATGACCTTCAAGATCGCGCTGGCCGCGTTGTTGGGCAGCTTGATTGGACTGGAACGTATCTGGAACCACCATCCGGCCGGTCTGCGCACCAACATGGTCATCGCCGTGGCCTCGTGCCTGTTCACCATTCTATCCCTGGATTGGTTCCCGATGGCAGGCGCCGCGCGCGATACGGCCCGCGTGGCCGCGCAGATCGTTACCGGCGTGGGCTTCTTGGGCGCAGGCGCCCTGGTGCAGACCAAGAGCAGCATCCGCGGTCTGACCACCGCGGCCACGATCTGGTTGGTGGCTGCCATCGGCATGGCTGTTGGCGTAGGCGCCTTTGTCCTGGCGATCTTCACCACCCTGCTCACAATCGCCGCCCTGGTTCTGTTGGCGCCGGTCAGCTACCACCTGGAGCAGCGCGCCAAAGAACGCCTGCGCCAGCGCCGATTGGCCGAAAAGAACGGCCAGGCCCCGTCCGACAGCCCCTGGGCCTGGCGCGAAGACGATGGAGAAGAAAGCGAGAACGGCGACTCCAATCATCATTAGCCGCCGTGTGACACCCGTAGGTCACGCCTCCGGCGTGACGACGCCCCCCGCGACGAATCACGCTTTCGTGCGCCCACCAGACAAGCCGGAGGCTGGCGTTGCTTACCGCCCCGGCAGCCAATCGGGCGCGTAGTCGAAGTTGACCTCATTGAAGGTCAACAGGGCCAGGCCGCTGCCGTTGGCTTCGATGCGAAACACCTCACTGTGCCCGCTGCCGGTCCGATAACCGCTGAAGACGACGGTCTCGCCAACAAAACTCCAGGCCGGCGCATTCGGTCGCAGCGCCTGCGGCACGAGCAAGCCAATGCTGCTGCCATCCGCGGCCATGGTGTAAAGCCCCTGCTGCTCGCGCGTGCCCCAGAAGGCCAAACGATCGGCTAGAGGCGACCAACTGGGGCTGGCGTCGCCGTTGGGGTTGACCGTCAGGCGGCGTACATCGCTGCCGTCGGCCGCCATGCTGAAGATCTCCGTGTTTGGGCCGATGCGGTTCGACTGAAACGCAATCCGACCGCTCATGCGTGACCAGTCCGGCCCCAGGTCCGCGGACGGGTGGTTCGTCAATCGCGTCACCGCGCCGCTGCTCACCTCCACCGTGTAGATTTCCCAATTGCCGTCGCGATCGCTGCTGAACGCCAGCCGGCTGCTGTCCGCGGACCAGGTCGGGTCTTGATCGTAGCCGCCGCCAAACGTCAACTGGCGTGCATGGCGCCCATCGCGGCTCATGAGCCATAGATGGCCGGGGCCGCTGACATCGGCGCGCACCATCGCGATCCAGCGGCCGTTGGGCGAGCCAACCGGCGAGGTTTCATACGCGTCATTGGTGAACGTCAAGCGGCGCTGCTCACGGCCATCGGGCAGCATACGGTAGATGTCGCTGTTGCCGTCGCGGTTGCTGGCAAACACCACCTGCGCCGGGCCTTGATCCTGAATCACGGTGATCGCGTTGCCGTCGCCGCTGGTGATGTAGACCTTGTCGCGTGCGGAGTCGAGCGCAATCCCCTCCTCGGCGCCAACCGGCAGCGGAATCACGGTCACCAGGCCCCAGTCATCCGTCCGGTAAACCCTGACTTCGTCGCCGCACACCACAAAGAGATGCCCGCTGTCTGGATTGACTGCCAGAACGAACGCCTCTTTGCCGACGGCAAGCGTCGCCGCCACCGCGGCGCTCTGCGTGTCGAGCACCGTGACAGTGTGTGCGCCGCCGCGATTGGCCGCGTACAGATAGCGGCTGACCGGGTCGAAAGCCAGGCCGTAGGGCCGGGAGATGCCGGTGAAGTGGCCGACCGTCCATCCGTCGTGCAGCCGCGCAATCTCATCGGCGCCGTAGGCCGCAAGATAGACATCGCCCGTGACCGGATCCGCAGCGAAGTGGCTCGGTTCATGCCCCACATCATGCAGCGTACGGATGACGCCCAGTGTGACCGGATCGAACACGGCAACCGTATCGCTGCCAAAATTTGCCACATAACCGTAGTTGCCCTGCACCACGATGCCGTTGGGCAGCAGATCGGCTGTCACGGTGTTGGCGACCGTGTTGGTGTTCGCATCCACGATCTTGACGTTGTTCGTCTGGCGGTTCGTCACGCCCAGCCAGCCGTTGGGACTGATCCAGGCCACGCCGTTTGGCCCGGTGGCTTCATTGGCCTCACTCGCCAAGTTGACCTGGGTCTGCAAGGCGAGCGGACTGGTGTTGACGACACCGAGCGTGCGGCCGCTGTGCTCATCGCCGTGAAAAGCCACATAGGCCCGCAGACCATCCGCGCTGAGCACGATGCCGTGTGGATGCGCGCCGGTCGGCAGGTTGAGGCGGCCGCTCCAGTAGGGCGTGGGTATCTGCCCGGGCTGCGCGGTGGGGATGGCCGAAGGCGTGGTGGTAGGCGTGGGGGTGGAAGTGGCCGCGGCGGTGGGTGTTGGCGTGCGCGTGGGGGTGGCAGTGGCCGCGGCGGTGGGTGTTGGCGTGCGCGTGGGGGTGGCAGTGGCCGCGCTGGTCGGGGTGGGCGTGGGGGCGGTGGCCAGGTTGTGCAGATCAAAGATGAAGACGCCGGCAGGCGTTGTGACATACAGATCGTAGGGCGCGGCGTCCATCACCAGCAGGTCATGCACCTCCAGGTTGTCGAACGAGGTTCCGGTCACGCGCGCCCAGTGCTGCGTTGTCGGACGTATGGAGACCGGCGTGGAGACGTACAAGCCATGTCTGGTCCCCAACAGGTAACGGTGCTGCGGGTCGGCCGGCATCTGCGCCAGGGAGAACAGCCCGCCGGGCAGCTCATCGGCCAGGCCGGTGGAGATGCTCAGCCAACTGGCGCCGTTGTCGGACGTATGGAAGACGCCGTTGGCGACCGCGGCCAGGACATGTCCGGGCGCCCAGCGGTCCACCATCAGGTCGCCGAACCAGCCCATGTCGAACTCAGGCGGGGTGGCGCGCGCCCAGGAGGCGCCGCCGTTGGTGCTGACGATGACCGCGCCGCCGCCGCCCTCGCTGACGCCGCCCACCCAGACCGTATTCCAGCCTGGCTCGACCGGCGCCATGACTTTGACATCGTACAGGTTGAACAGCGGATCGGGCTGATGGGTGAAGGTGTCGCCGGCGTTGGCGCTCAGGTATGGCCCATCACAGCCGGCCGCGTACAGGCGCTGATCGAGTGAATGGGCCGCCAGCGGCTTCAGGTTGAGGCCGCTGAGCAGTTGATACCACACCTGCCCACCGTTGGTGGTGCGCCAGAAGGGTGTGGGGTCGCCGCCCGCGTAGCAGGGATAGCCCTGGCCCGCGTACAGAAGGTCTGGGAAGGCGCTGCTGATGGTGTGATCGGCCAGCGCGACGCCCATCTCCAACCAGATGGCGCCGGCGTCGGTCGAGCGGTAGAGCAGGCGGTTGGGGCTGGAAGGCACATCCGCCTGGATGATGCTGCTCCAGGGATAGCCGAAGACGCGTGCGGCCGGGCCGCCGGGCAGGATGAGCTGTGCGAAGGGCGGAATGGTGAGCGGCGTCCAGGTGACGCCGTGATCGTCGCTGCGTAGTGTGCGGCCGTGGGCGCTGATGAAATCGTACAGCGAGGCGTAGAGCGCGGTGTTGGCCGGGCCATTGCTCACCGCCAACGGCAGGGCGCGGAAAGGCGCGACGAAATCATGCACGTAGTCCCAGGTGATGGCGTAGCGGTCGGGCAAGAAGGCGTTGTGGCTGACGAAGAGCACATCGTCGTTGCCAACGTACAGGCCGCGCGTGGCGCCGTCGAACATCAGGCCGAAACCTGGCCCGCCGCTGAGCGGAAAGCCAAGCGGCGCGGTGGGCAGCGGTTCCCACATGGCCGCGGTGGCGCGGTAGAGGGTGGCGCCGCCGCGCGGCCCTGTGCTGGTGATGAGGAACATCACGTTGTGCGCCTGCGGGTCAATCAAGATGGGGCTGGCGACTTCGCCGCTGAGGCCCATGCCCGCGTCGGCCCAGGTCTGGCCGCCGTCGGTGCTGGTGACGAGAGCCGTCTGCATCGTGGCCCAGGGGACGCCGGCCCACAGGTGGTCAGGGTTGTCCAGGCTGACAGCCACCGGCCCGGCCTGGATGTCGCTGCGCTTTTCCCAGGTCATGCCGGCGTCGGTGCTGCGCCACAGGCCCTGCACGCCCGCGCCGATGTAGAGCGTCTGCGGGTGATTGTAGTCCAGGGTGACATGGCCGCGGCTGGTCAGCGGCGCGCCGCTGATGAGCGCCGGCAGCGGCAGGTAGGTCCAGTGTTGGCCGTGATCGGTGCTTTTTGCCAGGTAGCCTTCGTTGGTCAGGCCGTAGAGCGGCCCGTCCTCGCCGGGCGCGGCTGCCAGCGAGCGCAGGTAGCGCGCCTGCAAGGGGGTGGGCGGCGCGGTCGGCGTGGGCGTCGGGGTGGGGTTGACGGCCAGCCGGTTGGGCGCGAACGGCAGGCGGCTGGCATGGGCGCTGGCCGGGCAGGCGATGAGCGACGCGTCGTCTACATACATGGCCGTGCTGCGACCGTCGCCGTCGTTGAACGTGCCGAAGTGAATCTGCACGGTGCGGCCGGCAAAATCGCCCAGGTTGGCGTCCAGCCGCTGCCAGGCGCGGGCGTTGCTGCGCGTCCACAGGAGGGTGCGCAAAATGGCGCCGCTGCTGTCGAGGATCAGCACATACTGGCGATCGCCTGCCAGGGGCGTTTCCCAGGCCGGCGCGGTCGCGCCAGGGCCAGGCGCGTCGCCGGGCGTTTGCAGGCTGGTTTCGGCCGTCACCGGGTACCACCACAGAGTCAGGGTGATGTGGGCGACGGCGGGCAAGGCCACAGTCTGCGAGGCGCTGGAGTAGCTGTAGACGTCGCTGCCCTGGTCAATGCCGCTGCGGCCGCTGCGCTGGCCGCTGCGCACAACGCGGGTGCTGTAGCCGGCCGGATGGGGCGTCTGGGGAAAGCGCCAGGCCGCGTTATACTCGAAGCCGCCGTTGACCAGGCGCTCCTCGCACAAACCGCCGTAGCGCCAGACGCCGGCCGACGTGGCGACATGGGTCATCAGGCCGTCGAAGCCGGTGGAGGTGACATCCAGGGCATGGACATCAGGGTTGCCGGGCGCGGGGCCGAGGTCGAGCCAGGTGCTGCCGCTGTCCAGGCTGCGAAACAGGCTGTGAGAAAGCCCGGAAACCAACTGGCCGCCGAGCGCGGTGAAGAGCGAATGGTCGCTGGTGTAGGCCGGCGATACGGCCAGGGTGCGCGCAAACGGCTCGTAATCGCCGGGCAAGCCGGTCGCGGTCAATGTCCACGTAGCGCCGCGGTTGGTGGTGCGCTGCACCGCGCTCTCCGGCGTGCCGTCGCCGGGCGATTCGATGAAGCGATAGGTGATCCAGGCGGTGTTGTCCTGGGCAAACGCGGGAGAAACAGCCACGCCGTAGCTTGGAGCGTAGCCGCCCACGCTGGCCCAGGTCTGCCCGCCATCGGTGCTGCGCCGCGTGCCGTCATAGCCGGCGGCGAACAGGGTATGGTCGCTGGCAAACGCGGGCGAAACCGCCAGGTTGAAGACATCGTAGCTGTCGCCGGGCGGGACCAGGCGGTAGGAGGACCAGGTGTCGCCGCCGTCGGTTGACTTGAAAACCTCCGCGCTGCGGGCGGTCCAGAGAGTTGCGTCGGTTGGATAGGCGGGCGAAAGGGCCAGAGCGCGCATCTCGCCGTTGCGGGTGTCGAAGGCCCAGGTTTGGCCGTAGTCGGTGGTTTTGGCCAGGCCATACACCCAGGTGGCGCCGTTGACGAAGGCGGCGAATACCGTGCCATCCGCGGCGTAGCCGGGAGAAATGCGCACATGGGTGGCCTGTGCATGGTCGCCGTGGGCAGGCAGGGGCAGCGCGACGCGCCAGGTGTCCCCGCGGTCGGTGGTCTGGTAAACGCCGCTTTGCCCGGCGGCGAACAGGGTTCCATCGCTGGCATAGGCCGGCGACGCGGCCACATCGCCGATGGCAATCGGTTGTTGGTTGGCATCGAAGGGGCCGCCGCTGCGCCAGGCAGGCTGAGATGCCGCAGAAAACCTATCTGCGATGGCCGCAGGCGCGGCTGCACTGGGGCTGGAATAACTGAATAGCAACGATGCAAGGAGCAATGTGACAACGAGCGAAATCCAACGTAAGCGTTTCATGGTCAACCTCCTGGGTTCCATGATGAACGGGCGCGCCACGCCAATGTGCGCGCCGCGTAATCAACATGACGTTGGCGATAGGGCGCTGGTTGCGCCGGTATTTTCGACTGATGGGACCGCTATGCACAGAAGGAACTACCGTGACGGCCGCGTGCGCCAAAGAGGAAGTCAAATGGCTTCTGGATAGTGGGCTGAGCATGGCTGAGGCTGTCATCCCCTTGACACGGCCTGGCCGCGCAGAGAGACTCATGCTTTTAGACGCGTGACGGAGTTGATCGCGAAATCTGCAGGGGCAGGTTGAGTAACCTGCCCCCCTTTGGATTATGAGTTCAGGCGCCGTTGGGGTTGGGGAGGCCGGCGGCCACCAGTTCCACGATGTCTTTGACCTGTACGCCCTGGTCGGCCTGTTTGCTGGCGTCGGTCAGCATGGTCAGGCAGAAGGGGCAGCCTACGGCGATGGTCTTGGCGCCGGTAGCGGCCGCCTCGTTATAGCGGTTCATGTTGACTGCCTGGCTGCCGTGCTCCTCTTCTTTCCACATCTGGGCGCCGCCCGCGCCGCAGCAGAAGGATTGGTTGCGGGTGCGCGCCATCTCCACCAGGTTGACCTGCGACTGCGCCAGGACGGCGCGCGGGGCATCCAGGATGCCGTTGTGACGACCGAGATAGCAGGGATCGTGATAGGTGACCGGGCCGAGCGCGGCCATGTCTGGCTTGAGCTTGCCGGCCGCGATCAGTTCGGCGATCAGTTCGGTGTGATGGATCACCGTGAAGTTGCCGCCATACTGCCCATACTCCTTGCCCAGGGTGTGCAGACAGTGCGGGCAGGTCGCCACGATGCGCTTGGGCTTGAACTCATTCAGCGTTTCGATGTTGGCCTGCGCCAATCCGAAGAAAAGGGCTTCGTTGCCGGCGCGGCGTGCGCTGTCGCCGGTGCAGTTTTCCATTTCGCCGAGGACTGCAAAGTTGACGCCTGCCGCCTTGAGAATTCTGGCGAAGTCACGGGCGGTCTTCTGCGCCCGGCTGTCATAGGAGGGCGCGCAGCCCACCCACCAGAGGATGTCGAAGTCCGGGTTGTCTTCCACGGTTGGGATGTCGAGATCGGCCGCCCAGGCCATGCGGTCGCCGCGGGCCAGGTTCCACGGGTTGCCGGAACGCTCCATGCCCTTGAACGCCGGCTGTAATTGCTCGGGGAATTCGCTTTCCATCAGGACCTGGTTGCGGCGCATGTAGAGGATGTCGAACATCGGCTCATTGCCCACCGGGCAGACCTCGATGCAGGCGCCGCAGGCTGTGCAGGCCCACACGGCCGATTCGCTGATGGCAAAATCGAGCATCCGGTTCGGCGATTCTTTGCCCGCGGCCAGCAGGTCCGCATGCTGATTGATGTAGTAGCGCTTGTTGACCTCCAGCGCGGAAGGCGACAGCTCCTTGCCGGTGGTATAGGCCGGGCACACATCCTGGCAGCGGTTGCACATGATGCAGGCGTAGGCGTCCACCAGGTGAGTCCAGGGCAGTTGCTCCAGGCGGGCCACGCCAAACTGCTCGATGGACTCATCCTCGAAGTTGATCGGCTCCAGCGCGCCGCGCGAGGCGCGCTTGGGCTTGGTCAGGAAATTAACGCCGGCCATGATGAGGTGAATGTGCTTGGTGCGCGGGAAGTAGGGGATGAAGGCCAGGATCAGGCCCAGGGCCACCCACCAGGTCACATGCTGCATCACTTCGATGGCGCCTGCGCTCATGCCGCCCCACAGCCCGCTGACCAGGTTGGCAAACGGCTGGCTGGCATCCCCGGCGCCGGTCGCCAGGCGCTCGCCTGCGATGGTGAACGATTCACCCAGGAAGCGGAAGCCGACGTGCAGGAGCAGGAAAGCGCCCACGATCATGGAGTCGCGGCGGACGCCGCCGGCCTTGACGCGGTCCATCAGCTTGACGTTGCTACGATAGGTGAGCACGGGCGTGTTGACGATGAAGCGCCGGATCAAGAAGTAGATCATGCCGACCAGGACCGAGACGCTGAAGAGATCGGCCAGGAAGCGGTAGATATCGCCGATGACGCCCTTGCCCATGAAGGTGATGGGGAAGTAGCCCTGCAAGACATCGCCGAAGTTGACGAGAAAGTAGAAGGTGAAGCCCCAGGCGATCATGGCGTGGAAAACGCTGGAGACTTTGCGCGCGCGCCAGGTTGGCAGCAGGGCCAGCCAGTTGATGGCGGCTTCGATCAGCTGGGCGACGAATTTTTTCGCGTCAAGCTCGCCTTGCCCGCGACGGATGACCAGGTAGATTTTCTTGAAGCCCAGGTAGCCGTAGTAGAGCGACGCGGCGACGCACAAGACGAAAAGGATTTTTTCAGGCAGCGTGAGCATATTTTGACGAACGCCTTTCTACAGAGTTGCCGGAGAAGCAAACGGGTCTTTCCACGGGGGTGCGTCTATTCTACCACCCTTTTGTAGACAATTGGCTGATGTAAATCACATTTTGGCGTGGGAATTTGCGTGAATGGAGAGGTTCAGGCGACGCGGCGCAGGATCAGGTGATCCACCCAATGTTCGAGGCGGTCACGGTAGCGGTGGAGCAGCGCCGCGATGACAACCATGACCGCGCCGAAGGCGAGCCACCAGGCTGGCGACAGGCTGATGACGCCGGCGCCCACGGCCGCAGCTACGAAGACGGAAGGGGTGCGCAGCATGAGGGCGATGAGAACGATCTTCCAGACCGACACCTGCGTGAGGCCGGCGATGAAATAGGGGATGTCGCCCACCGGCCCCAAGAGCAGGATGAACCAGGGCCAGATCGAATCACTGTGAATGACCTTTTCCCAGCGCTGCAGCCGCTCTGCCCCGGCCAGGCGGGTGACCAGCGGACGGCCATACCAGCGCGCCAGGCTTGTGGCGAGGGCAGCGCCGGTCGCCATGCCGATTGTGCCGTAGAAGCCCCCGGCCAGCGCGCCAAAGAGGTAACCGGCGGCCGCCTGCACGAAATAGCCGGGAATGGGCGCAACGACGATTTGCAGGGTGTTGAGGAGAATGAGCGCCAGCGGGCCCCATGGGCCGAGGCCGGCCAGCCAGACTTCGACGCGCGCCCGGTCACTGACCAGGTCAACCAACGTCGGGCCGTAGATCGCCGCCAGAGCCAGCAGAAGGAGCGCCAGGAGGATTGAGCGCACGACGGCTCTGGACGGCCAGGATGGAGTTGTCACACGCGGCGTGGAAAGACACAGGCGATGGTGGTGCCGGCCTGATCTTGGTGGCTGATGCAGAACAAGCCGCCGACCGCTTCGACGCGTTGGCGTAAGGCGGCCGTGCGTGCGTCACTGGAGCGCAGCACGACCCCGTTGCTGTCCTGCTGACCGTGGACGCTGAGGGCCACATGCCGGCTGCTGCACTTCAAGGAGATGCTGGCCCGCGCATCTGGCCTGGAGGCCAGGCTGCCGAGGCTCACTTCGACGATGTGAAGGGCGGCCGCGGCCTGTTCTGGGGCGAGGCTGTCCGGCGCCAGGTTGAGCTGCAGGGCGACATTGACGCCGGTGCGCGCATAGAAGGCAGCCACGTGGTGACGCAGCGCTTCTTCCAGCCCCAGCCGGCATAAGCAGATTGGATCGGCCAGCTTGACGAGCGCCGTGGCGTGGGAGATGTCCAGGCGGGTGAGCGCCAGGGCATAGCCAAGCGCGTCTCCTTCGCCCGCAAAGCGGTTTTCGATGCCTTCGACGCGCGCGTCGAGTTCGAA
>JAYRVL010000002.1:0-6310 GCA_041918575.1 Anaerolineae bacterium
CGCTCCTGGCGCGTCTTGTGCAGGACTGGCGCGATGATGTGCGACGGCGGTTCCTCGGCCAGTTGCGCAATGTATTCGCCCAGGTCGGTTTCGATCACCTGTAGGCCGGCCGCTTCCAGCGCCGCGTTGAGATGAATCTCCTCGGTCACCATGGATTTGGATTTGATGATCGTCCGCACCTGGTTGGCCTGGGCGATGCCGGTGATGATGCGCTGCGCCGCGGCCGCATCGGGCGCCCAATGCACCACGCCGCCAGCCGCCTCCACCTGGCCGCTCAATTCGATCAGGTAGCGATCGAGTTGGGCGATGGTGCGCCGGCGCATGGCACGCGCCCGGTCACGCACCGCGTCGGCGTCGGGCAGCGTGGCGAGGGATGCCAGGCGCTGCGTGGCAAAGCGGCCGGTGGCCGCGCCCAACGCTGCGCGCATGATGTCGTTGTGTATCCCGGTTTCGATGCGGTCATACAGAGAGATGGGTGCAGTATGCATGGTTCATTGACCTGCAGGAGGGGCGGCTGATGGCGGCTCTGGCCGCGCCTTCTGGCCCGTGTTGACCAGGATGTCGGCCAGGTGGGCCACGCGCACAGCCTTGCCCTGGCGGTGCAGGCCGGCGCCGATGTGCAACAGGCAGGAGTAATCGCAACCGACCAGGCAGTCGGCGCCGCTCTCCTCCAGGTGGCGCAGCTTGTTGGCAAGCATGTCTTCCGCAATGTGCGGGAATTTGATGCTGAACAGGCCGCCGAAGCCGCAGCATTCGTCGGCCTGCGGCAGCGCGACAATCGTTGCGCCCTGCACCTGGGCCAGCAGGGCCTCCGGCTGCCGCCGAACGCCCAGGCCGCGCGTCAAATGACAGGAGGCGTGGTAGGTGAGGGTACCCGCGGCCGCGGCGCCCAGGTCGGTGACACCCAGGTGGTCCACCAGGAACTGGCTGAACTCCACCACGCGGCTCGCCAGGCGCTCGCTGCGCGCCAGCCAGGACGGCTCATCCTGGAAGAGCTCGGGGAAGTGATGAACGATCATGTCGGCGCACGACCCGGAGGGCACCACGATCGGGTTGTTGGATTTCTCCAGGACGCGGATGGTGTGCCGGGCCATCTGCCGGGCTTCGTCCCAAAAACCGCCGTTGAAGGCAGGTTGCCCGCAGCAGGTTTGCCCGGCCGGCACATCCACGGTCAACCCCTGGCGCTCCAGGATGGTGACCACCGCCTCAGCCGTCTGAGGGGAGAGGTGATCCAACAAGCAGGTGACGAACAGACTGACCCGCCTGGGCCGCGGCCCGGCGTTGACAGAAGTTGCAGACATGGCACGCTCCTTGTGCGATTCTCGACCCATCTCAGCATAGCACGAAACCCCGTCGAAGACAAACCGAAATGCACCCTATTCCGCGGCCGGCCTGGTTTGTGGTACAATAGGCTTGGGCGAGTGCAGGAGGGTATCATGAAATTTCCGTACGGCATCAGCGACTTCTATCAGTTGATTACGGAAGACTACTTCTACGTGGATCGCACCGATCGCATCCCGATCATAGAAGCGATGGGAAACCAGTTGCTCTTCTTGCGGCCGCGGCGTTTTGGCAAGAGCCTGTGGCTTTCGACGTTGGCGAACTACTACGACGTCGCGCGGGCCGGAGAATTCGAGCGCCTGTTCGGCCACCTGGCGATTGGACAAAATCCAACGCCGCTGCACAATCAGTACTTCATGCTGCGCTGGGACTTTTCGCTGGTGGCCGCGTATGGCGACGCGGACGAGATCACCCAGGCCCTGCACCGTCATGTCAACGGACGAATCGAGCGCTTTGCTCACTACTATCATAGATATGTGAGCACAGAGATTAAAATCTACCCCACCGATGCGATTGCTTCTTTCGAGTCGCTGTTGACTGCGATAGACGAGTGCCCATACCGGCTGTACTTGCTGATTGACGAGTACGACAACTTTGCCAACGAGCTGGCCATGAGCGGACAGCCGACTGGGAAGGCGCGCTACGATGCGCTGCTGCGCGGGGAAGGGGCGCTGAAGACGCTGTTCAAGGCCGTCAAGGGCGCAACCAGTGGATTTGGATTGGATCGGGTCTTCATCACGGGCGTATCGCCGATCGTGCTGAGCGACTTGACCAGCGGCTATAACTCGGTGCGCACGATTTACGTGCAGCCTGACCTGAACGACCTGTGCGGCTTCACGGAGGCTGAGATCGCTGATGCTTTGAGCCAGTTGGCTGAGGACTGCCACTTATCGGCCGACCAGACGGCGGAGGCGTTGGAGATGATGCGCACCTTCTACAAAGGCTACCGCTTCTGCGAGGAGCCTGAACCGCTCGTCTACAATCCTACGCTGGCGCTCTATTTCATGCAGGAGTTTCAACAGAACTGCCGCTACCCCAGGCGTATGCTGGACAGCAATCTGGCCATGGATCGCGGTAAACTGGCGTACATCGCCAGCCTGCCCGGCGGCGGCCAGATGCTGTTGGATGCCGTCCAGGAGGAGCCGCCGCTGGCGCTGTCGGTGCTGGCCGACCGCTTCGGGGTTGAGGACATGCTGACGGCGGCCAAGGATGCGCCGTTCATGGCGTCGTTTCTTTACTATTTTGGTGTGCTGACCTTCGGCGGGCGCACGTCCCTGGGCCATTTGATCTTGCGCATCCCTAATCTGGTGGCGCGCAAGCTGTACGTTGAGCGCGTTCAGGACATGCTGCTGCCAGACGTCCGCGCCCAGGATGCGGGACGGCAGGCAACCGATCAATTTCTGCTCAGCGGCGACCTGGGCCTGGTGTGTGCATTCGTGGAGCAGCGCTACTTCCGGGTTTTCGACAACCGTGATTACCGCTGGGCCAATGAACTGACGGTCAAGACGGTGTTTCTGACGCTGCTGTTCAACGATATTGCCTACATCATGGATTCGGAGCCGGCCCTGGCGCGTGGCTACGCCGACCTGAGCATGATCGTGCGGCCGGAGATGCGACAGTACGCGCTGCCCGACCTCTTGTTCGAGTTCAAGTATGTGGCGCTGACCGAGGCGGGGTTGACGGCGGAGCAGGTGCGTGCCTTGACAGTGGAAGAGGCGCACGCCCTGCCCCTGGCGACGTCGCGCCTGGCCGAAGCGGCCAGCCGCCTGGCGGAGTATCGGACTGCCCTGCAAGCCAGACATGGCGACCGCCTGCGCCTGCGCAGCTACGCCGTGGTCAGCCTGGGCTTCGAGCGCCTGGTGTGGGAGGAATGTCCTTGAATCCATACAGCAAAATTGACATGGTCTCTATTCCTGTTTATAATTTAGTTGACTTATCAAGTATTGATGCATCATAAAAAATTGACTTCGTTGGGGTGGACAATGCAGCAAGCAAACGTGTTCTCTCGCATGATGACGGTTGCGCTGATTGCGTTCAGCGTCGTAACCACCGGCTTCTTCATGGCTCGACCGGGCAGCGCCGGTTTTGCCACCATCACGCTCGACGGCGTGCGTGAGGCGGGCTACAACGCCGCCATCGCCGCCGACCCATCCAGCGATCTGGCTGCTGCCATCAGCGGCCAGGCCCACACCCTCTGGACTGACCTGACCGCGCTCTACTGCGCGAATGATGACAACTTCCTCTTCGTCTACGCCGACCTGCCGGCCTACAGCAACGCCACCGCCAGCGGCGAAATCGGCCTGCTTGTGGACAAAGGAACCGCGGCCGGCGGCAGCAGCGACCCCTGGGGCAACGCCATTACCTACAGTCACACCAACCCGCCTGATTTTGCGGTGCGCGGCAACATTCCCGGCCGCAGCGGCATTCCCGGCGACGATAACAACGGCTGGACCGAACTGCGCACCTGGAACGGGAGCAACTGGAACAGCGGCGCCGGGGTCAACTGGGGCGGCCTCAGCGGCGGCGGCCAGGTGGGCAGCAGCATCGCCTACGCCAACAGCCAGGGCGTCGAGTTCAAGATACCTCTGAGCGCCCTGGGCGTGGGCGGCGGGCAGACGGTCAACCTGGAATTCTTCGCCACGCAGAAGGGCGCGACGCACGGCGCTTACGACACCACGCCGTCCGATGACCAGGCGACGGGCCTCACCGACCCAACCACGCAAAGCGCCTATGCAGCCTGCGCCATCGAGAGCAACGGCACGCCGACCAACACGCCCACCACCGGCCCCACGCCAACGCCGACCAACACACCGACGACCGGCCCATCTCCCACACCCACCCGGACGCCGACGGTCACGCCGACCGCCGGCTCTTCATGCGCTTCCGCGCAGACCGGCGACGGCGCCATCGTCACCACGGCCCTCTATCACAACAACCTGGAGGTGGCCTGGCGCGACCCGGTCGGCGGCATTCTGCCCGATGGCGAAGCGGCCGTGCGCCTGCGCACCTGTCACAGCGACGTGCAGACCGTCAACATCCTGGTTTGGACCACCGGCGCGGGCGTCAATCCTAGCTTCATTTATACAGCGACAGTCGTCGCCACCGACCCAAGCGGCCCTTACGACATCTGGGAATACCTGGTACCCGGCCCTGGTTACAACATTGACCAGTGGTATCAGTTCCGCATCGCCGACGCCGGCCTGCTCGGTCACTATCACCCCTCCGGCGGCAACACCGGCCCGGGCGTCTGGGTCGCCGGCCCCAACCCGGTCAATCCGTCGTGGAGCCTGCCCACCATCCCCGCGCCGCCCGCGGACTACCCTGTACCGAGCTGGCTCAAGGATGCGGTCATCTATCAGATCTTCCCTGACCGCTTCCGCAACGGCAGCGCGTCGAACGATATTGGCGGCGTGACCGTCTATGGCCCCACCACCTGCAACGGCTATCCCGGCCCCGGCGCGCCCGCGTGCGTGACCGAACTGCACAGCAGTTGGACCGATCTGCCGCGTATGCCGGGCTATGGCATTGACTTCTTCGGCGGCGACCTGCAGGGCATCATCGCCAAGATCAACGAGGGCTATTTCGACGACCTGGGCGTCAACACGCTCTACCTCAATCCGGTTTTCAACGCCTCGTCGAATCACGGGTATGACACCAACGATTATTACAACATCAATCCCCGCTTTGGCGACAATGCCACGTTCGATCAGTTCATGGTCGCGGCCAACGCGCACGGTCTGCGCGTGATCCTGGACGGCGTCTTCAACCATGCCGGTTCTGACAGCAAGTACATGGACGGCTACGGCCTCAACCGTTGGCCCGCCGACATTGGCGCGTGCGAAGGCGCAAATCCCTACCGCTCCTGGTTCACCACCGGCGGCAGCGGCTCCGGCTGCACCGACGGCTGGAAATGGAAAGGCTGGTACGGCTATGAAACGATCCCCGAATTCGTAGATGCCAGCGCCGACGTGCGCGCGTTCTTCTACCGCGACGGCAGCGCGCAAAGCCCCGGCGGTAAGTCGGTCACGCGCTACTGGCTGGAGAAGGGCATTGCCGGCTGGCGCTTCGACGTGGCGCAGGACATCACCCACGACTGGTGGCGCGACATGCGCCCCTACGTCAAGAACGTCTACGGCAGCAGCGAAGTCCTGATGCTCGGTGAGGTCACGGGCGGCTGTTACCCCTACCAGGATTTCGTCAATGCCGGCGAACTCGACTCGGCCATGAACTACTGCTTCCGGGACTGGCTGCGCGACTACGCCAACGGCGGCTCGCCGGCCAGCTTCGACGCCTCCTGGCAAAATTTCCGCAACCTCCTGCCGCCGTCGCCCTGGTACGGCATGATGAACCTGATCAGCAGCCATGATTCCCCGCGGCTCCTCAGCCAGCTCAACCAGGACACGAACCGCCTCGAACTGGCCGTCATCATGCAGATGACCCTGCCCGGCGCGCCGTCGGTCTATTACGGCGACGAGGTGTCGCTGCCCGGCAGCGGCGACCCGGACAACCGCCGCACCTACCCCTGGAGCGATCGCGGCGGCAGTCCCGACATGGCGATGTACCAGCACTTCAAGACGCTCATCGGCCTCCGCAACCAGCACGCGGCCCTGCGCGGCGGCGACATGACGACGCTCCTGATTGACGCCACCAATTCCCTTTACAGCTTCTTGCGCTGGAACAGCAGCGAGAAGATCGTGGTCATCACCAACAACAGCGGCAGCGCGGCCAGCGGCGTCGTTCCGGTCGCGGCGCATCTGCCCGATGGCACGGTGCTGACCGACCTGCTCAACGGCGGAACCTTCACCGTATCTGGCGGCAACCTCAGCCTGTCCGTGCCGGCGCTTTGGGGCCGCATCCTGCACGTCAATCTGGCAAGCACGCCGACGCCCACGCCCACCAGCACTGGCGGCCCGACCCCCACGCCTACAATCACACCTACCGCCACGCCGACCGGCGGCGCGCCGACCGC
>JAYRVL010000003.1:0-1559 GCA_041918575.1 Anaerolineae bacterium
CGATATACAGCTTTAAATCACTACCGTTCCAATGAAAGGGGGTGTGATTCAAAGTGATGCGCAGCATACAATCCCCCCTGGATGTCCGTAATGACGAACCTGAGGAGCCAACGATGCCCCACCTGCCTGAACAAGACCTGATCTTTTTACAACGGCTCAATGGCCATCCGGTGTTACGTGCGCGTTTTGAAAGCCTGCTCGGGGTGGTGGAGGATGCGGGTGGCGACTTGGAAAAAGCCGACGCGGCTGAGCGCCGGGTGATTGAAGAAGTCCGACAAATGGGCAATGAGGTGTTAACGGCCTGGGCGCAGAACGGGATTGCGCGAAGTGCAGCACGGGTAGGCCAGGCATCCGCGGGCCGAAGCGGGGGTAAAAAAAACTCTACTGGCACACGACTTTCGGCGACATCACGGTAGAAGAGCCGTTGTGGCGAGTGGGAACGCGAAGCGAACGGCGCTTCAGTGAGCGAGCAGGAGTGGCTTGCCGGGGCACTTCCCTGGCGTTACAGCGAGTGTTGGCCGACTTTGGAGCGGACGTGCCGTTTGGACAGGTGCCAGACAAGCTAAGAGAGCACTATGGAATCGCCATGCCAGTTAGTACGGCCCAGCGGATCACCGAACATCACGCGCAAGCCATTTACGAACAAGAAACGGCGCGAGAGGAGGTGACGGGAGCGAAAAACTCCCGAACTTTCATTGGGGAAATCGACGGTTCGATGGTCCCAGTGGGGGAAGTCTCACCCGATGCGCAGGACAAACGCCAGGGCAAGACCTTGCTCTGGAAGGAAGTCCGGTTATGCCTGGTGCATCCCGTGGGGCCTTGATCATCGTTCCGGCCACCCCCTACGCCGCCACCTGCATCAGATAGGGCGGCTTGGGTGGTCGAGGTCGTCGGCGCGCCGGTCGTGGGGGCAGCGGCATGCGCTGGAGCACCTGCGCGAACAGCGTTTCGTGTGCACGGCCAAAGAAGCGCTCGGCGGCGGTTGTGCCGTCGGCGCGACGGATGTGGTAGTTGTGCACGGCGGTGAGCGCCGCGAGCTTGCGGTCGCTCAGGCGATGGCGGCCCTGGTGATGCAGGGCCAGTTGTCCGTTACGGCCCTCCACCCCGGAACTGCTGCGCTGGAAGCGATCGGCGCATTCGCCGGCCACCTGTTCCAGGCGCGCGATCTCGGTGGACGGTAAGGCCTGGATCGGATGCGCGCCGTGACGCAGCGGTTCGAGCAACTGGCGGCTCAGCGCGCGTAGTCGGTGACGCGGCTCGGCGAGGGTGCTGCGCTCGGCGACGCGCTCCAGATACAGAGCAGGAATCAGTTCTTCGACGAGGGCGCGCTCCAGGTCGAGGGGCAGCGCGAGGGCCTCGACCTGCACCTGCAGGGTGGCGAAGAAAAAGGTAATGGTGGCCAGCAGTTGGGTGGTCAAACGTTGCGCTTTGGCCAGGCGTTCACGGGCGCGCGTCGGCAACTCAGCGGCTGCGGCGAGGCGCCCGAGCCGCGTCCAGACGTCGTTGAGGCGCTGCGCGACCTGTTCGACGGGTTGTGCCTGTCCGCGCTCCAGGTCATA
>JAYRVL010000004.1:0-3965 GCA_041918575.1 Anaerolineae bacterium
GGCGATTTCGGCGCCATCCTGGGCCAGAAACCAGAGCGTGGGGTCCAGGTTGCTGCGCTCCAGGTTCCAGGCGGCCCATTCCTCGAATGGCGTGTAAGTGTGTTCCCAGTGATCCTCGAACGCCTCTTCGACAGCCGCATGCACGGCGTGGACATCGGCCGCAAGATCGAAGGGGCGCAGGGTGATGTTGGCCGGCCAGGCGGGCGGGGCCGGCGGCGCGGTCAGGCCGATTTCCATACGCCAGAAGTGGCGCACAACCTCGAAACCGTTTGTTTCCAGCAGGCGCTGCATGAACGGCTCCTTACCATGCACGATCCCCTGCCTGAGCTTCAACGCCGCGCCCGGCGGCGCGGTCGCCACATGCCCGGCCACGCGGGCCTGGGCGTGGTCGAAGAGGGCCAGGCAAACCGCCTGCCGCTCCGGCTCGTCCAGGGCCGGGAGTGCGTACAGATCGCAATCGAGACGGTTGCGCGGGTCGCGCGTCCAAACCTCGCCGTAGCCCACCAGGCGGCCATCGGCCTGCGTCGCCACCCAGGCATCGGTTGCCAGGTTGAAGCGGGGTTGTTGCCAGGCGGCGCGCAGATCATCGGCGGTAGTGTCGGGAAATCCGAGCACGGCCACATCGAAGGCGATGATCAAGTCGAGCACCGCCTGAAAATCCTCGGGCTGCGCGGGGCGCAGTTGAAACTCGTAGTTGTTCATGATTCAATCCTGACTTGCTGATTCGCTCATGATCAGCGTGTAACTGCGATAGCGTCCTGCGGCGATGGCGCCGGCGCTCAGCGCGGCCTTGACCGCGCAGCCCGGTTCGCTCAGGTGAACACAACTGTTGCCAAACTGGCACTGCCCCAGGTAGGGGCGCATTTCCGGGAACAGAAAGTCCAGCTCCACCTCATACTCGTCCAGGCCCCACAGGCCAAACTCCTTGACGCCGGGCGTGTCCACGACGCGGGCGCCGTGATCGAGATCGAAAATCTCCAGGTGGGTCGTCGTGTGGCGTCCCTTGCCGGTGCTTTCGCTGATCTCGTTGACGCGCAGGCCCAGTCCCGGCTGCAGGACGTTGAGCAGGCTGGTTTTGCCAACGCCGGACTTCCCCACGAAAACCGACAGTTTGTCGGCCAGCGCCGCGGCCAGCTCATCCAGGCCTGTTCCCAGGCGCACGCTGGTGATGACCACCGGGTAGCCCAGGCGCCGGTAGACCTCCACATCGGCCAGCAGGGTTGCGGTCTCCATCAGGTCGGCCTTGGTGATGCAAATCAGCGGCTGCAGTCCTTCGGCCTCAACCACGATCAGGTAACGGTCGAGCAGGCCCCAGGTGGGATGGGGCTGCGCCGCGGCGAAGATCATCACCACCTGGTCCAGGTTGGCCGCGATGACCTGCGCCTGTTCCTTGCTGCCGGCCGCCGGCCGCACAAACTTGTTGCGCCGCGGCAGCACCTCGACGATCATGCCTCTACCGTTGCCGGCATCCCCGAAGCGCACCACATCGCCCACCGCGACCGGGTCGAGTTCACGAATGTCCTTGACCTCCTGCACGCTGCGGCGTCCCAGGGACGAGCGATCGGCCGTGGGGTAAACCAACTGCTTGCGCAGCTTGGACGACAACGTGCAGGAGATAACCTGGGCGCCGGCGCGGAGGTAGTAGGCGCCCAGTTCTTTCTTGAAGATGACGCCGGTCAGCGGCGCCACGTCCAGGGGGCGATGCAGGTCTGTCTGCGCTTGTGGTTTTCGCATTTGACTCCATTCGGTCGCTGTTCAGGCCGGCTTACCCATTGCGATGCAGCTTACCGGTGCGCTTGGCGTAGCGCTCGGCCCAATGAAAGATGCGCAGGCCGGCCGGGATGGTGATCAGGCCGATGACGAGCAGCGGCCAGATGTAGGGCCACAGGCTGAGGGTGGCCGCGCCATCCAGCAGCGTGACGCGCACGCCGTCCAGCACATAGGTGGCCGGCGAGAACTTCGACGCCACCTGCAGCCAGGCCGGCAGCACATCCACCGGGTAGTACACACCGGAGACCAGCAGAAGCAAGGCGATGATGACATGCGTCATCTGCGAGCCGCGCTCCGGGAAGAGCAGCGGCAGCACTGCGCCCACAATGCTGATGCCGATGAAGGAGAGGCTGCCCGCGATCAACATCACCGCGGCGCCCGCCAGGTTGGCGTTGGCCAGGCGAATGTCGAAGAAGAGCAGCGTCGCGCCCAGGATGACGGCCGTGTGAAACAGGCTGTAGACCACCGCAAACGCGGTCTGACCGAGCATGTGGGTGATGCGCCGGATGGGCGCCATCAGCGTGTACTCGATCGTGCCCTCCCATCGTTCCATGCCCACCACATCGGTGACCCAGTAGAAGACCGACGAAAGATAGCGCCAGACCAGGGTCCCGATCGCCAGGTAGACGACCAGGAAGTGGCTGTCAATGCCTTGCCCGCCCAGCTTCTCCATGCCAAAGCCGATGTAGCTTACGGACAGAGAATTGACAATGGAATAGACCAGCCAAACCAATTCCCAGGCCCAGTAACGTTTGACAATAAAGAAATTGCGCTCGATAAAGGCATAACTGGCCTTTACTTCAAAAGCGAGTGTACTCATGTGATACCTCCTCCAGGTGCAGTCGCCTGCCACTCGTCGCGCAGGATGCCCATGAAGACTTCATCCCAGCGCCGGCCCTCACGCAGGAGAGCAGCGCGACCAATCCCCTCGACCGCGAACCCGGTCTTTTCATACGACCGCCGGGCGCGTGTGTTGTAGCCAAACACGCTCAGCGTCAGGCGCCGCAGGTTCAGCTCGGTGAACGCGTAGCGCTGCATGACGCGCATGGCATCGCTGCCGTAACCTTGTCCCCAACAATCCGTTTCACCGATGCCGATGCTCACCCAGCCGGTGCCATGCGTCCACTGGATACCGTTGACGCTGATGAAGCCGATCGGGCGGTCGTCAGCCAGACGATGGATCATGAACCAGTATTCGTCGAGCGACCTGCGCTGTGCGTCGCGCAGTTGATCCTTTATCAGGTCCTCCTTGACCACGCTGGTCAGCCAGGGCCGCACCGGGTCAGCATCGAGCAGGCGCCGATACTCGGCCTGGCGTGACCAGGCGGCCAAGAGGGGGGCGACCATTTCGGGGATAATGGAGCCTAAGCGTACTTTATCGCCCTCAAAGAGACGCGTGCTCTGCAGCGCGGGCAGCCGGGAAATGTCCGCGCTGAGCGCATCAATCCGCGCCACCCCACCGACATCGGGCAGTCCGCGGCGCCACTCGTCCTGCAAAATGCCGTAGTGCAACCGATCGGAACGCCGGCCGCCCCGGTTGAACGCGTCGCGCAGGCGCACATCCAGGCTAAAGGCCGCCTGGGTGAGCAGGCGCCGCGCAGCCGCATTGTCCCCCGGCGCCATCGCCACCAACCGCTGCAGGTTCAACTCATTGAACGCGTAGTGCAACATCAGGCGCAACGCTTCGCGACCATAGCCGCGCCCGCGGTCCGCGGCATCACCGATGCCCAACTGCAGGGCAGCGCTCTGTTGCGACCACTCGATCCAGATGAGCTTGCTGAAACCAATCAGCCGATCATCGGCGCGGGCGTGGATCATGAACCAGAACTCGCGATCCCCTTGCTTGCGCGACTCCTCGTACCTCTGCTTGATCTGCCCCGGCGTCAGCGGATAGGCCGACTCGAAGCCTAACAGGTGCATGTAGTCAGCATCCTGTGTCCAACGCGCCTCCACCTCCGCATCCTTGTCAGGGTCCGGTACGGTCAGGTAGATCAGTTCGCCATCAAAAAGCGCTTGATTCATGGTTGATCGTCTTTCTTTCCGTCTGTTCTCTGGTAACTGCTCACCCTGCAGGCCGATTTGGACAGGATGAACAGGATGTACAGGATTCTTGCTCTGTGGTGTGCAAAACTATCGGCACGAGAGTTCGAATATCCTGTCAATCCTGTGAATCCTGTCTGAATTCCAGGCAGACC
>JAYRVL010000005.1:0-5890 GCA_041918575.1 Anaerolineae bacterium
GAGAATCGCTACAACTTCCACCGACGCAGAAATTCGTGGCAGAGAAAGCTGGGCGGATCTTTGCCACGAATGGCACGAATTGACACGAAAACAGAAGCTCGATTCGTGCAAATTAGTGAAATTCGTGGCAGAGAAAGCGGGGAAGCACGGCGCTGGCAACCGGGCCGTGGTCAGGCGTCACGCCTGGGGGTCTGCGGCATCCCTGTCTGCCACCAGCAGGCGATAGACGTCCTTTTTGCGCCAGCCGGCCAGCCGCGCGACCAGCCGCGGCGCCATCTGGGTGTCAATCCCTTCCTGCGCCAGGATGGCGAGCGCCTCGCGCACCTGACCAACCGGCCAGGCGCCGCTCTCCGCGGCCGGCGCGGGCGGCGCGCCTTCGATGACGACCACATATTCCCCACGCGGGGCCTGGGTTTGCGCCCGCGCCAGCACATTCCCCAGACGTCCGTGCCAGATCTCCTCATGCTCCTTGGTCAATTCACGCGCCAGGGTCACGCGGCGGTCGCCCAACACCGCGACCAGGTCTTCCAGGCTCGCCAGCAGGCGATGCGGCGCCTCGAAGCAGACCAGCGCGCCCGGCTCATCCGCGGCCTGACGCAGCATCTGCTGCCGTTCGCCGCGCTGACGTGGCAGGAAGCCCAGGAAGAGGAAACGTTCGCCGGGTAAGCCCGACACCGCCAACGCAGTCACCACCGCCGAGGGACCGGGCGCCGGCACGATCCGATGACCGGCTGCGATGGCCGCCTGCACCAGTTCGGAGCCGGGGTCGGCAATGCCCGGCATCCCCGCGTCCGACACCAGCGCCACATCGCCTGCCTGCAGGGCCGCCAGCACTTCGGCCTGGCGCTGCGCCTTCTTGGGCGCAAAGGCGTCGGTGTAGGTGAGCAGCCGCGGCCCGCTGATGCCGCAGTGCGCCAGCAGCCGGCCGGTGACGCGCGTGTCCTCGGCCGCGATGACCGGCACGGCGGCCAGAACCTGCTGCGCTCGCAGCGACCAATCGGCCGCGTTGCCCAGCGGCGTGCCCACGATGTACAGCGTGTGTTGCATCCTCGTCTTGTCCTAGCGGGGCGCCAACGTGAAAATCAGGCGCTCATCCACCTGCCGCAGAGTGACATAAAGACCAGAGTCCGGCATCAGTTCGTTCTGCGCCTCGTTCAACCGCGCCGCCAATTCATCCAGCGGGTAATTGGGATACAACCCCAGGCGCCCGCGCAAGATCTCGGCGCGCAGAACCTCCAGCCGCGCCCGGCCGATGGCGTCGCTGTCGGGCAGGTCGCTTGCCAGGTCGCGGTAGAGGGCAAACAAGTTGGCGTTGGCTTCCACGAGCTGCGCTTCGATCTCATCCCGCTGCGCCTCCCAGGCAGGCGCCAGGCTGGCCTGCAGATCGAGCCGCGCCGCCCGCCACTTGAAGGTCAGCCAGTTGGTCAGCGCCAACTGCGCTGCGGCCTGGGTTTCCGGCGTTTGCGCGGCATCGCTCACCACCTGCCGATAGAACGCCGTGCGCTGATCGTCTTCGGCTGTCAACAGCGGCTCCAGGCGGATGAGGTCGGCATCGGTCAGTTGACGCCCCGCCAACAGCCCGTTGATGATGTCATCCACGGCCACGCGCCGCGCCTCGATGGTCGCGGTCAGCGTTTCTGGAATGGACAGGGGCGCGCGCCAGCGATCGAGCGCCAGGTCAGGCGGACGCTGCCGCGGCGCGCTGACCGGCGGAAGTTTGCTCGCCAGTTGGCGCAGCGCCTGTGCCTTCGGCTGATCTTCCATTCTAATGTAGGCCGCGGCCAGGCGGGTCAGGATGTCCACGCGCTGGGGGTCGAGCAGGAAAGTGCTGCTGATAGCGAGGGTTTCAGCCAGGTCCAGGCTGACGCGGGCCAGCGCAGGCTGTTCCAGCTTGAGCCAGCCCTCGGCGACTTGCCGCGCGGTTTCCGCACGCGCGATATCGGGCAGCGCGGGGCTGAGCGCGATCACCTCCTGCGTCAGGCGTAGGCAAAGCGCGGCTTTGGCAGGCTGCTGGCTGGCCGTGAACGACTGGCTCAAGAGCAGGAGATGGCCGGCGCGCTGGGCATCGGTCAGCTCTGGCGACTGCACCACCAGCGCGTAGCCAGCATCGAGTTCATTGGCCGCAAGGCTGCGGCGCACCGCGCTGTCCACCGAATCGCCGGCCAGGGGCAAGAGGCCCAAGTCGGGCGGCACGAACGCGCCATCTACGGCGCGCCACGGCTCTTCCCAGGTTAGGTCTGGAGCAGCGGCAGGCGCGGCGCTCAAGCTGAAGTAGGCATAGAGCGAGATCAAGCCCAGGCCGAGTAGAAAAACCAGGCTCGCTCCCAGGCCAATGAGTGTCCAATCGAGTTTACGCGGCATGCACAACATCCTGTTGCGTTATTTGTTGCAGAATCTTCCCAGGACAGGGTCTGCAACCCGTACTGCCTATCGTAGGCAAAATCAAATCGTTACAATGTCTAGTATACTGCAAGATGAACGAAAACCGGAATTGGGGCGGCGCCGTTACATTCGTCTGCAACTTTGCCAAATCCCAATCGCTATGCTAGAATGTCTTTCATGTCAGGGTACGCCGATGTGAGACGTACAAGGGAGCGCTCAGTTCCACATACTGTTCTGCCGAAGGGACTGTGCGACGACCAAATTCAAACGTGGACGGACTGTGATCGTCCCTCGTCTGATGAGCGCCTCAACCAGAGACTGTTGTTCGTCACGCCGGCTGCGTCGTACCCCACAGGCGCGCCGGAGCGTTGGCATCCGCACTGGGATGAGGCATTTTTCATATCTGATATCGAATTTACGAAAGGAGTGGCGTTTCGTCAATGCAGCAAACTGCGAACTCGCCTGACCTCTATCCAAACCTCACCCGGTGGTTCGACAGCCGTGGCGGAAGCTGGTTGTTGAACCTTGTTATCGCCGGACTGGTTATTCTCAGCCTGATCCTCCCCCCCTTCTCTCTCATCGAACGCACCCAGACCCGCGGTTTTACCCGCGTGGGTGAACAGGGCGGCTCCGCGGTGGACCCGGATGGCACTTCGATCACGGTGCCGGCCGAGGCCATGACCGAGGGCGCCGCGCAAGTACGACTGACCAGTATGCCGCGTCAGTCTTTCATGGCCGGCGAGGGCGGCGCGACGCTGCGCAAGGCCGCAGAACAACTGCCCAACACGGTCAACCCACGCAGCCCGCTCTATCAGACCAACGTGCGCGGGACCGCGCCTTCCCTGGCGATCATTCGGGCGCCCATCCCCAACGACTCCGAGCCATACGAGACGCTCGATCTCTACGGCTACGATTCCAAGACCACCTCCTGGTATTACATCCCAAGCCAGATCATTCCCCAGGATGACGCCATCGAAGCGAGGCCGACCGCGATTCCGGAAGCGTTCATGGTGATGCAAACCACCGCGCAGCCGCCCATCGCCTCCGCGCTGGTGACGGCAGACAATCCGCTGCCGGACGCGGGCAAGGGCGCGCTGGTGGAGGTCAACCCGGTGGGCCTGCGCCTGGCCGGCGACGGCGGCATCGAGGGCAGTCTGCAAGGCCTGCCCGCGGACGCGGCCAGCGCCTTCGCCGTGGCGCCCACTCTGCGCAACTTCGACGATGACGGCGTCATTCGCACCGATCTGATCGCCAATCTGTTGGTCAGCGCGGAGATGCAGGAAAAGCAGATCAGCGCCATCGAGCAGTTGCTGGTGAGCAACCTGTACAAGGGCATTGATCTGGACTACCGGGGGATCAATGCGGAACTGGCCCAGGATTACGTGGCCTTTGTGGCCAAGCTGGCTGCCCGGCTGCACGCCCAGGACAAGAAGGTCTCGGTGCGGGTAGAAGAGCCACGCCAGGTCGCGGTAGACCGCTGGGAGACCGGGCCCTATCTCTGGCGTGAGCTGGGCGCAGGGGTGGACACCTTACGCATTCCGGCCATCAGCAATCCGCAGGCCTACGCGCCCGACGGCCAGATGCACACCCTGCTCGATTGGGCCGTGGGTGAAGTCAACCGCAGTAAAATTCAGATCGTGCTACCCGGCCGCAGCATCGAGCGTTCGGGCAATTATTATCTGCTCAAGGCTTACGATGAAGCCCTGCAGCCGCTGGTTGGCCAGGTGCAGGCCAACAAAGAGGTGGCCGCGCCGGGCGAACAGGTTGACCTCAAGGTCATTGCCGAGCGCGCCACCAGCCAGTTGACCTTCGATGACGCCATCGGCGCTTACACCTATCGCTATCGCGACGACCAGGGCTACGAGCGCACGGTTTGGCTGGAAAATGCCGCCAGCCTGAGCCGCAAGCTCGCGCTGGTCAATCAGTATCACCTGCAAGGCGCCACCCTGGACTATCTGCCCGCCGCCGATCCTGAGTTGTGGCCCATGCTAACCACCTTCCAGCAGGGCGCGCCCTCGGCGCGGCAGAGCGAATTCGGCATCAGTTGGACCGTCAAGGGCGCGGATGGGCAGGTGACCGATGCCTCCAGCCAACCGTTGAGTGAAAACAGCGTCTACGCGTTCAAGGCGCCGGACAGCCCAGGCGCGGCCTATCAGGTGCAGGCGGTCATCGTAGAAAATGGCCGCCCGGTCAGCCCGGCCGGTGAAGTCGCGCTGCTGGTCGCCACCTACACCCCGGTGGTAACCGCCACGCCAGAGCCAACCGCCACGCCTACCCCCGCGCCCACGCCCACGCCCGCGCCCACCAAGGCGCCTGCGCCCGCGGCGCCGCCGGCGGCCAACAACCCACCCGCGCCGCGCCCTAGTGGCGGCGCCGGGTTTGGCTACGGCGTGCAGGCGCAGGTCTACGGCGGCGCCGACCTGGGTTATGTAGTCAACGCCACCCGCAACATGGGCTTCGACTGGGTCAAGTTCCAAGCGCCCTGGAAGGACTTCGAAGGCGGCGGCAAGGGCGACTACGGTTGGGGCGGCATGGACGACATCGTCAACAACCTGGCGGGCGGCGGCATGAAGATCCTGGCCAGCATCGTCAAGGCGCCCAACTGGTCGCGTAACCCGGCCTACGGCTATTCGGATGAAGGCCCGCCGCAGAACTTGCAGGACTACGCCGATTTCGTGGGCGCGTACGCGGGGCGCTACTGCGGCCGCGTGCAGGCCATCGAGGTGTGGAACGAGCAAAATCTGCACTACGAGTGGGGCAACGAGCCGCTCGACGCCAATCGCTACATGGACATGCTCAAGCTGGCCTACCGCGCCATCAAGGGCGCCTGCCCCGGCATGATCGTAGTCAGCGGCGCGCCCACACCCACGGGCGGCGGCGGTGGCAAGGCCATTGACGACATCGAGTACCTGCAGGCGATGTACCGCGCCGGCCTGAAGAATTACGCCGACGCCATCGGCGCGCATCCCAGCGGCTACAACTGCCCGGCCGATGGCGACTGGCGCACGGTGCAGGATGCGAGCGCCTCCTTCCGCGGCCCCTTTGACAATCATCATCACTCCTGGTGCTTCCGCGGCACCATGGAAGGCTACCGCAACGTGATGATCGCCAATGGCGACGGCGGCAAGCGCATCTGGCCCACCGAGTTTGGCTGGGCGATCGGTCCGGCCGTCAACAACAACTACGGCTACGCCAACGATAACACCCCCGAAGAGCAGGCCGCCTGGCTGGTGCAAGCCTACCAGATGGCGCGCGGCTGGGGTTGGGTTGGCCCCATGTTCCTCTGGAATATCAATTTCAATATCACCAACCCGGGCACCGAACTGGCTCAGTTTGCCATCTCCGGCCGGCCAGCCTACGATGCCCTGGCCCGTATGCCCAAGTGAACCCGAGCAGGAGAGGCGCTGTCTGATGCGCCTCTCCTGCTGCTCGTGTACTAATCTATGGCCTGGCCGTCACGCCCTTCAGGTGCGATCTCAGTCTCTCAGTCTCTCAGTCTCTCAGTCTC
>JAYRVL010000006.1:0-2465 GCA_041918575.1 Anaerolineae bacterium
CACACACGCCGCCAGGGGTGCGACTGGCGGCAAGGAGGTTTCGCTATGAACGCAACAGAATTGCAAGCGGTACTCGCTGCCCATGCGAGGTGGCTGACGAATGAGCCAGGCGGCGAACGCGCCAACCTGGCCGGTGCCAACCTGCGCTGGGCCGACCTGCGCGGTGCCGACCTGCGCGGTGCCGATCTGCGCGGTGCCAACCTGCGCTGGGCCCACCTGCGCGGTGCCGACCTGCGCGGTGCCGACCTGCGCGGTGCCGACCTGGCCGCGGCCAATCTGACCGAGGCCAATCTGGCCGCGGCCGATCTGCGCGGTGCCGACCTGGCCGGTGCCAACCTGACCGAGGCCAATCTGGCCGCGGCCGACCTGGCCGGTGCCGACCTGGCCGGTGCCAACCTGGCCGCGGCCAATCTGACCGAGGCCAATCTGACCGAGGCCGACCTGCGCGGTGCCAACCTGGCCGGGGCCACGGTGTGGGCCGGCTGGAAGATGGTAAAGGCGTAGACCGACAGCCCCGCGCCAACACGGGCCACACACAGCCGCCAGGGGCGCGACTGGCGGCAAGGAGGTACAAGACACATGGCATATCAGCAACAGCAACAGACGAAAGCGGTCACCGTAGCAGGCAAGGCGCAGCAAGCGCTAGACGAAGCGCAGATTGACCACCGCCTGCTCATGGCAGCGAAGGCCATCCAACTCATGGCCGGCCAGGACAATGACGGCAACCCCAAGATCACCGGCGATATGGCAATCGCTGCGGCAATGTACCAAGCGGGAACTGGGCAGCTCCTGGGCCGCGATTTTTACGTCAACGACAAGGTTGGCCGCATGGAAGGATACCGCGGCGTGGCCCGCGACGCCAACGAGCGCGGCGTTGGCGAGGTGCAGATCAAGTACCGACCGTTGACGGCGCAGGAGGCAGAATGGCACGAAGTCCAGCCTGGCGATACGGCGGTCGTGTGCGAGGTCTACCAGTTGCGCGCCTGGAACATGGCGCAGCGCATGGGGCAACGGTATGAGCCGATCATCGGAATTGGCGTGATCCGCAAAGTGGAAAAGTACGACAAAAAGACCACGCAGCGATGGGATGACGGCCAGCGACGCTACGTGCAGCAGCCGGAAAGCAACTGGCGACAAGCCGCACTCGAAGGCGGCATGACGTGGCACAAGAAAGCGCAGAACCGCGCCTACAAAGATGCTTTGCGCCACACTCCGGGTATGTCGGCCAGCCCTGATGAAGTGATCGCAGACGCTGCCATGAACTTGGACGAACTGCCGCCCGAAACCGCCCGCTTGACGATGGAGCAGGCGCAAGCCTGGGTTGAGCAGCACGGCATCATGGAAGGCGAGTACGTGGAGCAGCCCAAGCCGCAGCCGCAGCCGGCCATCGTGCGCCAGGGGAAGAAGCGTATTCCTGATGGCGACATCGTGACGCCCACCGGGCGCGTGTTCATCGCCGCTGAGGATCGCGAGCCTGCCAACGATCCCCCCGGCTTCGAGGTCTGGGCAGACTGGCAGGGGCCGAACGACGCGAAAGCCTGGGCCATGACGCAGGGCAAGTTCAACGCCTCGCAGCACATGGAGCACGCCTACGCCAAGGTCAAGACGGACTGCGCGCCACAGACCGCCCGCCAGATGTGGCAGTGCTGGTATGAGTACGTCATGGCGCACGCCCCGGCGAAGGCGCAGCCGCAAGTCGCCGAGCCGCCCGCCGACGATGACGGCTGGCAGGACGTGGACGAACACGGCGTCGAAGTGCCGCTGTTCAACTAACACCCCGCCCGCCCGTGGGCATTGTACGCGGGCAAGGATGGAAATCCCGGCTACAGCTACGGCTACGGCGACGGCTAGTACTTCGCAGGGGTGCGACTGCGCAACAACGCACAGAAAGGAGAATACCCGGTGCGCGGCGTCGCTCCTGTACCCCGTAGGATTGCCTACAGGGCGCAGGAGCGACGTTTTGCTATCTATGCGGCGTCTAAGCCGGATTGCGCTAGAAAACCGCTCTCAGAGCGTCCTAGCGCGTCACGTGCTGGACGTTGGCCCAATCGCCGAGGGGGACGTAGTAGGCGCGCACCTCACCGCTTGCCAGGTGCTCAGCGCGCTGGACGATGTAGCGGATACCGCCATGCTCAACCTCGATCTCCGGGGAGTTGGGGACAAAGCCATCGGCGAAGATGCGCCGTTGCAGGCTGGCGTTGGGGTTGAACTGGATCACCTGCGCAGCGTCGGCGGCGGCCAGGATCAGAGCGGGGAGTGTAGGCGGCGCATTCAGCGCGGGGAGCAGCGCGCGTAGGTGCTGGCCGGGACAGTCGGTGTTGTTGCCGGGTACGCTGCCATGACCAACGACAGGCAGCGCCCAGCCTCGCCACCGCTCAATCACAGCCACCACCCGGCGCAGCGCGTTCCGCTCCTCAGCGGTCGGTAGGTCACGGTCGAACTGGCCGGCCACGCAGACGGCCAGG
>JAYRVL010000007.1:0-3819 GCA_041918575.1 Anaerolineae bacterium
CAATTCGGTTACTGTTGGAACAACTTCGGGCGCTTTCATTATTACATGATAGAACATTATTACATGATAGAACATTATAGCAGGCGACCAGCAGCCTGGCAAGCGATTTCCAGGCGAATATCGCCACGCGCCCTCATCACCAACGACGTTCGACGGCATTAAAGGATGTGCATCTGCCTCCGGTAAAGCGTTGGACTTTCTGCCCTGTTTGCTGTATACTCCCCGCGACCGCAGCACACCCGGGATAGAACGGATGGGACGTATGCCTGAATTGTGGAAGGTTGACCTACACTGCCATAGCTGGTTCTCGCGCGATTGCCTGATGAACCCGCGGACCATCATCGAAATGGCGCGCCTGGCCGGCCTTGATAAACTGGCGATTACCGAACACAACAACATCGAGGGCGCCCGTTTTCTCAAGCGCCTGGCCCCTGACCTGATCATCGTAGGCGAAGAAGTCAAAAGCAGCATCGGCGAATTCATCGCCTACTTCGTTCGAGAAGAAGTGCCCAAAGGCCTTACGCCGGAGGAAACCCTGGCCCGCTTACGCCAGCAAGGCGCAGTCATCAGCATTCCCCATCCCGCCGACTCCTTTCGCCGCTCCGCGCTGGGCGAAGCGAACGCGCGGCGCTTCATGGACCAGGTTGACGCCGTCGAAGTCTTCAACGCCCGCTGCCTCTACCGTGACGACAACGACGCCGCGCTGGCGCTGGCGCAGCGCTTTGGCAAGCACATGACCGCAGGCAGCGATGCGCACACCCCCGGCGAGATCGGCCACGGTTACTTGCTCATGCCGCCGTTCAGTGACGACCGCGCCAGCTTCCTGCACAGTCTCGGCCAGGCGCAGGTTGTGGGCGCGCCCAGCGGGTTGTGGCCCCATTTTGCCAGCTCCTATGCCAAATGGACCAAACGCCTGACCCATTTCACGCCGCCAGCCTGAGTTGGAGCGCCGCGTGCGGCGTCTCAACCGTGAATCCTTGTGAGGTTGTCATCCCATGTTGATCGCTATCCTGGCATCTCTCCTGGCTGCTCTCATACCAACTGTGATCTACACCGGCCTCGTGTGGTGGGCCGACCGCCATGAGCGTGAGCCGCTGCCGCTGCTGCTGGCCGCCTTCTTCTGGGGTGCGGCGCCGGCCGTGCTGGCGGCCCTGGTCATCGAAACCACCTTCGATGCCGGCGTACAGCGTATGCTCGATCGAACCCTCATCAGTGGTCCAAGCTCGACCGCGCTGGTCGCGCCCGTCATGGAAGAAATCCTCAAGGGTCTGGCGCTGCTCATCGTCGCCGTCTTGATCGCACGCGAGTTCGACGGCATTCTCGACGGCATCGTCTACGGCGCGGTGATTGGGTTCGGCTTTGCCATGACCGAAAACGCCCTCTATTTCATCGGCGCCTACGGCGAGCAGGGTTGGGGCTGGTGGGGCGTGGTGGTTATCCTGCGCGGCGTCATCTTCGGCTTCAATCATGCCTTCTTCACCGCCTGCACCGGCATTGGGTTTGGCCTCGCCGTGCTCAGTCGGCGCCGCGTGGCGCGCTGGCTCTTTCCCCTCCTCGGCCTGGCCGCGGCCATTTTCTTTCATGCCCTGCACAACCTGGGCGCAGAGCTGGCCGACCGTTCCATTCTGCCATTCATCATCGGCACACTGGCCGACTGGGGCGGCTTCTGGCTACTCATCCTGATCGTCATCCTGACCTGGGAGAGCGAACGCCGCTGGCTGGCTGATGGCCTGGCGGACGAGGTGGGCGCGCTGCTGCAGCCGCAGGAGTACCAGGCCATGCTCAGTTTCAGCGCCCGCGCGGTGCGCCGCCTGGCCGCGCTGCCGCCGTGGCAGAGCGACGCGGGCCGGCAAACCGCCCAGTTCCAACAGCGCCTGGTTGACCTGGCCTTTCTCAAGGCGCGGCTGCGCCGCGTGGAACAGACCGACGCCCGTCAGGCCGATGACCTGCGCCGCCGCGCGGCCCAGTTGCGCACCCAGATCATGACCCTGCGCCCGGATCGAGTCGGCGCGGCGCCGCAGACAAGCGATTGAAAGCGCGCCTGATGGGCGCATCCCCGGCTACTCTGTTTTTTCGTGAGGAATTCATGTTCAAAGATCCGACCGCTGTCCGCACGCAGTTGAGCGAGCAACGCTACATCGCATCCGATACAATTTGTACGGTGCTCTTTCTGGCCGAACAGTTGGGCAAGCCGGTGCTGGCCGAGGGCCCGGCCGGCGTGGGCAAGACCGAATTGGCCAAAGCCTGGGCCGGCGCCGGCAACCGCCGCTTGATCCGCCTGCAGTGCTACGAGGGCCTGGATGAAACCAAAGCCCTGTACGAATGGGAGTACGCCAAGCAGATGCTTTACACCCAACTGCTGCGCGACAAACTCGCCAACCTGCTGGCCGATGCGCAGACCCTGGTGGAGGCGGCCGATCGCCTGGCCGCGGAGGACGATGTCTTTTTCTCGGAGCGCTTCCTGCTGCCGCGGCCATTGCTGCTGGCGCTCACCTCGCCCGAACCGGTCGTGCTGTTGATTGATGAGATTGATCGCGCCGACGCCGCGTTCGAGGCGTTCCTGCTCGAGGTGCTGAGCGATTTCCAGGTCAGCGTGCCGGAACTGGGTACCGTGGTCGCGGTGCATCAACCGATGGTGGTCCTCACCAGCAACAACACGCGCGAACTGAGCGAGGCGCTCAAGCGGCGCTGTCTCTATTTGTTCCTCACCTACCCCGATCTGGAGAATGAGTTGGCGATTGTGCGCCTGAAAGTGCCTGACCTGGCGCCGCAGTTGGCGCGGCAAGCCGTGGAAATGGTGCAGCAGATGCGCCAGATAGATCTCAAGAAGCGCCCGAGCATCAGCGAAACGCTTGACTGGGCCAAAGCCCTGGTGACGCTCAACGCCAAACACCTGGATCAAAAGACCCTGGACAACACGCTGACCGTGCTGCTCAAACATGAGGCCGATGTGCTGCGCGTGCAGCGCGGGCTGCCCGGCTACAGCGGCGCTGACGCGCCGCCCCGCCTGCCGTCCAAGCGCCGGCCCGGCTGGGACAACTAAACACTGGAAATTCGTCGAGGTTTGTCATGGAAGAACGCATGGTGGAATTCATCGCCGGTCTGCGCGCCTCCGGCGTGCGCATTTCCGTGGCCGAGAGCGCCGACGCTTTTCGCGCCATCGAATCCCTGGGCATCCACGACCGCGAACGCTTCCGGGTGGCTCTGCAGGCCACGCTCATCAAGGAGCCGCCAGACCTGGCGACGTTCGACCGCCTGTTCCCGCAGTTCTTTGGCCTGGGCGGGCCGCCGCTGCAAAACGCCATGCAAGACCTCTCAGCCGCCGACTTGAAGCGCCTGGCCCAGGCCATCCGTCAATTCACAGACAGCGTGCGTCAGCAGCTCGAACGGCTGCTGCGGGGCGAATCGCTGACGCCGGAGGAGCTGGAAGAGCTGGGGCGCATGGTGGGGCTGAACCACGCCACGCATCCCTATCAGCAGCCCTGGCTGACCAGCCGTATGCTGCGCAGCCTGGGGCACGACGAGGTGAAAAAGGCGCTCAAGGAACTGTGGGAGCTGCTCGACCGCATGGGCATGAACAAGTCCACACTGGCCCATCTGCGCCAGTTGGTGCAGGCCAACCAGGACGCGCTGCGCGAACAGGTCAGCCAGCACGTGGGCGCCAGCATCGTGCGCAACGCGCTCAAGGAGCCGCAACAGGCGCAGGCCGGCGGCGACCTGATGCAGCGCCCCTTCCAGGCGCTCAGCGAGCGCGAGGCGGAAGAACTGCGCAAACAGGTGCGGCGCCTGGCCGCGCAACTGCGCAGCCGCGCCGCGCTG
>JAYRVL010000008.1:0-4667 GCA_041918575.1 Anaerolineae bacterium
CCCTTCCCGTGCTCGATGCGGACGCTGCGCGCCAAGCGTTGGCAGACCAGCGCCGGCGCCGCGCGGCCCGCCTGCGCCTTCAGATGGACGCCGGCGCCTGACGCCGCGCCTTCAGCGCCGTCACCACGCTTTCAGGCACATAGACGCTACCCAACTCGGCCCGGTCCGCACGCGGGCCGTGGAAATCGGTGCCGCCGGTGGCGACCAGGCCAAAGCGCCGCGCTGCGGCCAGCAGTTGCTGCACCTGACCCTGGGTATAATTGGGATAGTAGCACTCCAACCCCACCAGGCCGGCCGCGACCATCTCCGGCAGCGCCTGCTCCAGGTTCACCTCCACGACCGGATCACCGGTGTAACGGGCAATGATCGGATGCGCCAGCACCGGCAGTCCGCCCACGCGTCTGATCGTCTGCACGGCTTCCACCGGCGTGAAGCGCATCCGTTCCACGTAGGCCGGACCGTCGCGGCCGATGTACAGATTGAAGGCCTCGTTCGTGGAATTGACATGCCCGGCTTCCAAAAGAGCGCGGGCAATGTGCGGCCGGCCGATGGGCGCATCGCCCGCGATCTCCTGCACGCGCTGCCAGGTGATGGGCACGCCCAGGCTGGCCAGCCGTCGCGTGATTTCCTCGCCGCGACGTTCGCGGCCCGCACGCAGCCGGCGTAGCTCGGCCTGAAACGCTTCGTCGTGCAGATCAATGAAATAGCCCAGGACATGGATTTCGCCGCCGGGCACATCGGTGTTGATTTCGATGCCCGGCAGCACTTCCAGTCCGGCCGCCGCGCCGACTGCCAGGGCTTCGGCCACGCCATCGGTGGTGTCGTGATCGGTCACGGCAATCGTCTTCAAGCCAAATTCGAGCGCGCGCGCCACCAGTTCGGCCGGCGTCAGCGTGCCGTCGGACGCGGTGGTGTGACAATGCAGGTCAACATAATTCATTGTTTGTTACAATCCTTCAATCGAGTTCGAACCAAACCGCCTGGCCGGGCTGCAGGAGCAGGCGCAGGCGTTGATCGTGATGGAGCGCATAGACCGCGCCCTCCAGTTGATCCACCAGGGGCCGGGTCATGCCGGGCAGCGCCAGCTCGACCGCCTGGGAGTTGAAATAGTCGCTGTTAGCCAGGACGAGCAGCGCCGGCGTTCCCTGCCGCGTCGCGCGCAGGAGGATGAAGATCACCGGGTTGTCGGGCAGCTGACCGAAGCTGAACGTGGCCGGTTCCAGGTCGGCGATGACGGGCGCGAGGCGGCTGCGGGCCGTTAGCACACGGCGGATCCAGCCGGCCAGGCGCGGCGCCGGGGAATCCCAGGGAAAGGCGGCCGCGCTGAAAAGCGCCAGCACGGAGGCCGGGTAGCGCGCCTGGTCCGCGGGCGAGAAGCCGATGCCTGTGTTGAGCGGCTCGGTGGCGCCCAGTTCAAAGCCGCCGTGCAGCACCGGCATGGCCGGCAGGGCCGCGCAGATGGCCCAGGCAAAGCGGCTGTAAGCCAGACCGCCGGGGCGTTTGGCCGCGCGTATGGTGTCGTGCGTCTCCGGCGTGGCGAAGAAAGGCAGGGGGACGCCGGTTTGCGCCAGGTTCGCCAGGAATTGGCCGGCGCTGGGCTGGCTGTGCAGGCTGGTAGGGAAACTGCCCAGGGTGGCGTTGTAGCCTTCGGCCAGGCTGTTGAGCGGCGAACCGAAGTTCTCATCCCAGAACGCAAAATCGGGCTTGCGCGCCCGCGCCACGGCCACCATCTCGGCCTTGAGCGCGCTGGGCAGGGCATGACCCATGTCAATCATCACCCCGTCAATGTCGAACTGCTCTTGAAAGTGCGGGATGATGCCGACGATGCGCTGCCAGAGCGGCCGCACGGCGCGCTCCGGCCGCGCCAGGCGACTGTCGTACAGGCGAACGGTGTTGTAGGCGATGTAGTTGAAATCAGGATGGTCGTAGAGGCGCAGATAGGTGACATCGGTCCAGGGCGGCTGCATATCGCCCGGCCAATCGGAAAAAGCGCTGGGCGTGCGCACGATGCGGCCGTCGGCCAGGCGCCCCAGCCAGCGGCCGTTGACCATCGCCACTTCGCCGGCCGCGGGCGGCGGCGTGAAGAAGGCCCGGTAGTGGGCGGGCGGCGGCGGCAGGCGATCGAAGCGGCCGGCCCCGGCCTCGGCGAAGATGAACGCCAGTTCTTCGGCGGAAAACATGGGCGCGCCATAGGCCAGGTTGGCCTCGGCGGGCGACATGGCTGGGTGGCGGGCGGGTACGCGGTCGTCAATCCAGTAGAACCATTCGGGATGTTCGGCCACCCAGTCGGCGTCGCGCGCCGCGGTGCGAAAGACGAATTCGAGGACCACGCGCATGCCCAGGTGATGCGCCGCTTCTACGAAGGCCTTGAATTCGGTCTCCACGCCCAAACCGAGTCGCGGCTCGCCCAGGGTGTCATCCAGGCGATACGGGTTGCGGATGGCGTAGGGCGAGCCCAGGTTGCCCTTGTGCCCATCCTGCCCCACCGCGGTCACCGGCAGTAGGTAGACGGTGTTGGCGCCCAGCCAGCGCAGCCAGGGCAAAAGGGCGATGCACTTGAGAAAAGTGCCGGTTTCGCGCCAGCCCTGTGAGTTGAGCGGCAGCGCCAGGCTGCCATCGCCATCGTGATCGAACGCGGCGCCGGCCCGCGGGAAGAGGTTGTACGCGACCGCGTGCTGGCTCCAACCGCCGCCGGCCGGGCCTTGCACCAGCGGCTGGCCAGGCTGCTGGAGAATGGCTTCGATGGTGTTCAAGAAGAAGCGCAGTGGATTGACCTGGCGCGGCGCCGGGGACCCGGCCGGTTCGATCCACAGGCCGGGCACGGCGTAGGCAAGCGTCTGCTCGTTGTCAGCGGCGGCAAGCTGGCGCAGCCGTGCGTAGACCTGGGCCAGGGCCGGTTGGTTCATGTTTGGCAGAATGGACATCGCTTTCTCTTCGAGTCTGGATTGGGGTTGGCGCCTATTGTACCATCTGGAAGCAGATTCAAGCGAAAACGTAACTGCTCACCCTGCAGGCCGATTTGGACAGGATGAACAGGATGTACAGGATTCTTGCTCTGTGGTGTGCAAAACTATCGGCACGAGAGTTCGAATATCCTGTCAATCCTGTGAATCCTGTCTGAATTCCAGGCAGGCTGAGCAGTTACGATTCCGGTCACATTTGGAATTCCTGAAGCGAAAACGACAGGCTTCACAGTGAGGACGACTGGCTGGCGTTTTGCCAGGCCGCGCCCCACAGGCCCAACACGGTCCAGGTGAGCAGGCGGCCCTGCGTGGCCTGGAAGGGATAATAATCGAATAGGCCGATCACCACAAGCGCCAGCAGCGCGGCGGTGGGACCGAGCAGCGCCGCGGGCCGGGGACGGCGCCTGGCCCAGGCCGTCAGGGGGGCCAGCATGAGCCAGAGCCAGAGCGCGCCGCCCAGCGGGCCAAGTTCCACCAGGGCCAGCAGCGGCGCCATATGCGCCGGTTGCGCCGCGTACGCGCCCAGCAGGTCTTGGTTGCCGTTCAGCGTCAGGCGGCTGAACTGCGCCAGGCCGATGCCGGGCCAGGGCGCGCTGAGCAGGCGGCGCCAGGCGATGGCGAGCGTGGCCCCGCGTTCGGCCAGGGAGTGCGCTTCGGCGCTGGCGCCGGTCAGGCCCAGGCGGCTGGCGAGAATGGGCCAGGTCAGGATGACAAAGGCCAGGCCGAGGCCCAGCAGGGGCGCCGCCGCGCGGCGTACCAGGCTGCGGCGCACGGCCGGCGGTTGCGCCAACAGGATGTGGCCGCCAATCAGGCCGGCGCCGAACGCGACGCCGAGAGCGGTGGCGCGGGAGAAGGTGACGGCCAGAGCGGCCGCGGTCAGCGTCAGCCCGGTATACCAGGCCCAACGCCGGCGCACCTGGCCTGCGCTGACCGCGGCCAGCGCCAGGAGGAAGATCACCGCCAGGCAACCGGCCAGGATGTTGGGGTGCTGGGTCAGGCCATAGGGGCGCAGCCAGCGTACGCCGGCCGCGAAGACCACGCTGACTCCTGGCATCTGTTGGCTGAGCGGCACTTCGCCCAGCGCGCCCAGGCCAACGGCATGTTGTAGCAGAGCCTGCGCCAGGGCAATGATCGCTTGCACTGAGCCGCCGGTCAGGAGAAGGGCCGGCGCCGCACGCTGCAGCCAGGGCGAGCCGGCCACGACCAGCGCCCACAGCGTGACCAGGCTGAGGCGCGCGGCGTGGTACAGCGACAACTCACGATCGGCTGCAACGGGAACCAGGGCGAAGGCCAGCAGCGGCAAAGCCAGCAGGGGCCATAAGAGCCATTTTGGCGGCGCAGAGAGGTTGGGCCTGTGCGCCAGCCAGGCGGTCACGGCCAGCACGAGCAGCATGTCGGTGGCGTAGAGCGAAAAATCGGTCAGTTCGTGGAAGAAGATGCCTGCGAACGGCCGGCGCACGGCGATCCAGTGCCACCACCAGGGCAGCATCAAGAGGGCCAGCGCGGCCGCAGCGTTGCGGCCGGTCACGAGCAGATTGCGCATGGACACGATGACCTCACAAGCAGGAAGCGGCAGTGGGTATTCAAAGCGGCCCGATTGTACCACAGCAAGCCCGCCGAATGAATTCGGCATCTGATACGTCAAACCCGCTGCAGCGGGTTGCAGGAATTCCAAATAAGGTCAAAATAAGGGTAACTGCTCAG
>JAYRVL010000009.1:0-7426 GCA_041918575.1 Anaerolineae bacterium
GGATCACCTCGGCGGGCGTCATCTTCAGTTGAACGCTGACCTGGCTGGCGCGGGCGTGCTTGGCCACGTTGGTCAGCGCCTCCTGCGCAATGCGAAAGAGGACCGTTTCGACCTCAGGCGGCAGGCGTCTGCTGGCGCCGGCCACAGTCAGGCGCGCAGTCAGGTTCTGGCGCTGTTGAAAATTCTGAACGTACCACTCCAGGGCCGCGACCAGCCCCATGTCGTCCAGCAGGGAAGGGCGCAGGTCGGCGATGATCTGGCGCAGCTCGCCGATGGCGTTCGTGCTGAAATTCTTCAATTCACGCACCTGCGCCGAGAGCGCAGCCGCGGGCGTGCTGCCCGCCTCCAGGGCCGTCTCCAGGCCGCGCAGCCCCAGCGCAACGGCGGTCAGCGATTGGCCGGTGGCGTCGTGCAGTTCACGCGCCACGCGCTGGCGCTCCGATTCCTGCGCGTTGACCACCTGGTGCAAGGCCCGCAAACGAGCTTCGTTGGCTTTCTCCAGGCGTATGTGACTTTCCAGTTCGAAGGCTTCCAATGTGCGCACCATGAAGTACGCCCAGACCGCGGCCATCAACCCCCGGAAGAGTTGCACCGGCACACCAAACCACTGTAAGAACAGGGCGCTGTTGAGCACGGTGGACGGAAAAAGGGCCGTTTGCCGCACGAAAATTTGACCTAGAACACCGTAGAGCAAGAGCGCAGTGGCGCACCACACCAGGTTGCGCCCAAACTGGGCCATGCCGTATTGGCGAAATTCATGCTGTTGGGACATCAGCGCCCACGCGCCCAGCACAGCGCCGGGCATCGCCAACAGATAGCGCCCGAGCACATCGGCCAGGACAACGAGCTGGGGCAGCGTCGGCGCGACCATCACCTGCACCAGCAGCACGCTGAGCGCCCAAGCGCCCACGAACAGACTCAAGAAAAACACCACACGCCGCCTGCTGACCGCCTCGCGCTGCAAGAGCACAATCCCGAACGCGTCCAGCGCCACGAACGACGCGATCAACAGCAGCAGGCGCATGATCTCATGGCCGACCGGTGCCTGATAGCCGTCGGTTACCACGGCGATCTGCTGAAACATCTCCACCCACTCGTGCGCGCCGTGCAGCAGGCCAAAGGCGGCCAGCGGTCCGGTGGCGCGGGCAAAGCTCAGCTCGGACGTGCGCCGACTGGCCAGCGCCAGCGCCAGCCCCATCGTGAAGAAGGCCAGGCCGTAGAAAAAATAAACCTCGATGATGTTGTCCACAAAGAACTGTGTAATTGGGTTCATGATGCTCATTAAAACCTGCAAGCGGGCACGAATTGCGCCTGTGCCCGTAGGCGGATCAGTGAATTCAAGTGAGGTCCATTCCCGCTGACAGTATAGCAGATGCCAGGCCGCAGCGAAATGCTCCCGATCATGTTTTGCCTGTTACTCTCTTTTCTCCTACAATAGCCACTCCATGAATCAACCCATCTATCTCTCCAAACCAGAAATCATGAGCCCGGCCGGCTACTGGCCGCAAATGCAGGCCGCCATCGAAGCGGGCGCCGATGCGGTCTACTTCGGTCTCAAGCACTTCAGCGCGCGGGCCAAGGTAGGATTCGCCCTGGCTGAGCTGCCGGAGGTCATGTGTATCTTGCACCGCCGCGGGGTCAAGGGTTATGTCACCTTCAACACCCTGATCTTCGATCATGAGTTAGCCGAAGCCGCGCAGACCCTGACCGGTATCATCGAGGCCGGCGCGGATGCCATCATCGTGCAGGATGTGGGCATGGCTCACCTCGCGCATCAGATCGCGCCGGCGCTCGAAATCCACGGCAGCACGCAGATGAGCCTGACCAGCGCCGAAGGCATCCGCCTGGCGCAGCAGTTTGGCATCCGCCGCGTGGTCCTGGCGCGGGAACTTTCGCTGGACGAGGTGCGCGTCATCCGCAGCCAAACCGACTGCGAGCTCGAGATGTTCGTGCATGGCGCGCTGTGCGTTTCCTACTCCGGCCAGTGTTTTTCGTCCGAAGCCTGGGGCGGCCGCAGCGCCAACCGCGGTCAATGCGCGCAGGCCTGCCGCCTGCCCTACGAGCTGCTGGTGGATGACCGCCTCACGCCGCTGGGCGCTGCGCGCTATCTCCTTTCGCCGGGCGATCTCTACGCCTTACAGCAGATGCCGGAGATCGTGCAGATTGGCATTACCGCGCTCAAGATCGAAGGTCGCTACAAGGACGCCAACTACGTGGCGCTGACCACGGCCGCCTATCGCAAGGCCGTGGACGAGGCCTGGGCTGGCCTGCCGCTCAGCGTGACGCGGCGCGAGGAATTGCAGTTGGAACAGGTCTACTCACGCGGGCTGGGCGCGCATTTCATCACCGGCGTCAATCACCAGGCTGTGGTCAGCGGCCGCGCGCCGCGCCACCGCGGGGTGTTGATGGGCCGCGTGACGGGTGTGCTGGCCGATCGCATCCTGCTGACGCCCTCTGCCGACGCGGTCGTGGCGCCGCTGAAGCCGGGCGATGGCGTGGTTTTTGATGCCGCAGACTGGCGCAGCCCGCAACTGCCCGAAGAAGGCGGCCGCGTCTACCAGGTCAGCCCGGGCCGCGGCGGTCAGTTGGAAGTGCAGTTTGGCAACGGCGCGCTCGACTTCGAGCGCATTCGCCCCGGCGATTGGCTCTGGCGCACGCACGATCCGGGGCTGGAGCGAGCGGCGCAGTCGTTCATCGAACCGGCATCTCCGCGGCGCAAGCAGCCGCTGGCCGTGCAAGTGCAGGCGCACGAGGGTGAACCGCTGCGCCTGACCTGGACGCTGCCGGCGCGGCCGGGCCTGGCGGTCAGCGTGCAGAGCGCGGAGCCGCTGGCCGCGGCGCAGGAGCGGGCGCTGACAGAGGAGTACTTGCAGGCGCAGTTGGGCCGCTTGGGGCAAACGCCGTTTACCCTGGCCGAGTTGCACCTCGATGTGCAGGGCAACCCGTTCGCGCCCAGTTCCCTGCTCAACCAACTGCGCCGGCAGGCGGTGGAGCAGTTGAGCGACCGCCTGGGCCGGCCGGTTGTGCCGGAAATTCACGATCCGCAGGCCATGCTGGCCGCGGCGCTGGCGCAGATTTCGCCGGCTCCGGCCCGCCCCAGCCTGGCGCCGCAGCTTCATCTGCTGGTGCGCACACCGGAGCAGCTCGACGCCGCGCTGGCCGTGCGGCCGGCCAGCATCACCCTGGACTATCTCGATCTCTACGGGCTGCGGCCAGCCGTGGAACGGGTGCGGGCCGCGGGCATCACCGCGCGCGTCGCCAGCCCGCGGGTGCTCAAGCCCAACGAACAGCGCATCGTCAACTTCCTGCTGCGCCTGGAGTGCGCCATCCTGGCGCGCTCGACCGGCCTGCTGATGGCCCTGCAAGGGGCCGCGCACCCGCCGCTGATCGGCGATTTCAGCCTGAACGCGGCCAACGTTCTGACCGCGGACATCTTCCTGCGCGCCGGCCTGCAGCGCCTGACCCCCACGCACGATCTGAACGCGGCGCAGGTGGCCGATCTGGCCCGCGGCATCGGCGCGGACAAGATCGAAGTGATCGCGTATCAGCATCTGCCGGTTTTCCACACCGAACACTGCGTCTTCTGCCGTTTTCTTTCCAGCGGCGCCTGCTACAAGGATTGCGGCCACCCGTGCGAAACCCACCGCGTGGCCCTGCGCGACGTAGCCGGGCGCAGCCATGCGGTCATGGCCGACGTGGGTTGTCGCAACACGGTCTTCGGCGCGGAGGCGCAGGAAGCCAGCCAGCACCTGGAAAGCTGGCGCCAGGCCGGCATCCAGCACTGGCGCCTGGAGTTCGTGCATGAGACAGCCGACCAGGTGACGCGCATCGCCGCCGCGTTCAACGCCAGCCTGACCGGCGCGGCCTCAGCCTTCGATCTCAACCGGCAGTTGGCGCACCTGGCCCCGCAAGGCCTCACCCAGGGCAGCCTCTTCATCCCGGATGATTATCTCAACCTCCCGCTGCTGTAATCAAGGAATTCAGCCGGGTGGCGTAATGCCCTTTTCTTGCAGCTTGCGGTTGATCACTTCTTTGAACTGCGCCACCGGTACCGCGCCCAACACCCGTTCATCGTTGATGAACATCGTGGGCGTTGAATTGATCTGCTTGGCCACGCCTTCGCGCGCGTCCGCGTCCACCTGCGCTTTGCCCTGTTTCCCATCGAAACAGGTAGCGAACGCGGCCGTGTCCAATCCCAAGTCCGCGGCGTACTGCTTCAGCTTGGCGGCGCTCAGCTCGCTACCCTGTTGGTTCTTGAACAGGACATCGTGATACTCCCAGAACTTGTCCTGGCCGGCCGCACATTCAGCCGCGATGTGCGCGCCGTAGGACGAATCACGCAGCGGGAAGTGCTTGAACTCGATGCGCAGCAGCCCTTTGTCCACGTAATCCTTCACCAGTTCCGGCGCACGATCCAGCGCAAAGTCACGGCAGTGGCTGCAATAGAAATCGGAGAAATCTTTCAGCACCACCGGTGCATCGGCTGGCCCCAGGGTGGCGCCCTTACCAGATCGGGCGATGCCGCCGCTGTTGCGTGAGGCGTTGCTGATGAGCACCACCGCCAGCACACCGACGATCGCAACGCCCGCGATGATCAGGAGCAGGTTGCGGCGCTGTTCCTGCTGCCGTCGTTTGCGCGTCGCCTCACGCGCGATCTGCTTGGACGATTTCTCCCGCTGTCCTTCCAGTTTCTGTGGGGGCGGGGGCATGCCAGGTTTGTTTGCCACGTGTCTTGTCCTCCAGTCAATTGTTTGCTTCTCGTTGCTCTGACCAGTCAGCAGAGCTGGTCAACTACTCCTTAGTTTGCCGTGCGCAACCTGCCGCCGATGGTCTCTTGCAGGCGACGCACGATCTTGGCTCGCACCCTGGCCGCATCGGCATCGGTCAGCGAACGGTCGGCCGCCTGATAGGTCACGCGGTAGGCCAGGCTCTTCTGCCCGGCGCCGATCTGATCGCCGCGGTACACGTCGAACAGGCGCAGATCCTTCAACAACTCGCCGCCGGCCGCCATGATCGTCTCTGCCACCTGGTCAGCAAACACGGCTTCGTCCACGATCACCGCCAGGTCCTCCTTGATCGCAGGATACGCGGAGATGGACTGCATCTGTGCATCGGCCTGATGGGCGACGAACAGCGGCGCCAGCGCCAGTTCGGCGGCGACGACGCGCCCCTGCGCCGGCAGCTCGAAGGCTCGGCGCACGGCCGGGTGCAATTCACCCACGATGCCGATGTCCTGATCGTTGACCAGGATACGCGCCGCGCGCCTGCTGAATGTTGGATGATCTGCCGCCGTGAAGCGTACTGCCGCCCGCGGCACACCCATGCGTGTCAGCAAGGTTTCCACCACCCCCTTGAGGTCGTAGAAATCGAGTTCCTCCGCGCTCGCCCCCGGCCACCAGGCCGGCGCGCGTGGCCCGGCCATCACCAGGCTGACATGGCGCGCCTCGTAGGGCAGCGCCGCGCCGGCCAGCGGCCAGTAGACGCGGCCGATCTCGAACGCGGCCCAACGCTCGCGATAGCGCAGGTTGGCGGCCATCACCTGCAGCGCGACCGGCAGCAGGCTGGAGCGCAGCACGCTGCGTTCCACACTCAGCGGGTTTGCCAACTGCACGCTGTCGGCCGGTCGCAGCAGGCTGGGCAGCAGATAGCCGGCCGTGGCCTGCGCTTCTGTCCAGCCGACGCCGTTGGTCGCCGCCAGCAGCCGGGCGTTGTCGCCCTCGCTGATCAGCGGATAGTTGATCGTATCCTGCAAGCCGCAGCCGGCCAGCAGCGTGCGGATCGCCTCCTCGCCTTCGATCGGCCAGTTGTGTCTCTGCTCTGGCAGCGCCGAGGCCAACAGGGTGGCCGGAATTTTATCATAACCAATGCCGCGCGCCACTTCTTCCACCAGGTCGGCCGGAATTTCCAGGTCGAGCCGGTGCCAGGGCGCCGTCACGCGCAGCGCGCCGGGGTCGCCAGGCGTCAGTTCAACCCGGCACTCCATCGCCTCCAACGTGCGCAGCAGATCGGCTGACGCCACGGGCATGCCCAACAGCCGTTCCACCTCAGCCTGGGTCAGTTCGATGTGGATATCGCGCTGGCGCCGGGGATAGGCATCCTGCACGCCGGCCGCCACCTCGGCGCCGGCCAGGTCGGCCATCAACTGGGCGGCGCGGCGATTGGCCAGCGGCGCCAGGGTGGCCGGAATGCCGCGTCCAAAGCGAGTCGAAGCCTCGCTGAACAGCTTCAGCGCCTGCGCGGTGCGCCGATTGTTGATGTTGTTGAAGCAGGCCGATTCCAGCAGCACGTTGACGGTCCCTGCGTTGACTTCCGTCTCCTGCCCGCCCATGACGCCGGCCACGGCAATCGGTCCCGCGCTGTCCGCGATCAGCAGCATGTCGGTCGTCAGCGCCCGGTCCACATTGTCGAGGGTGGTCATGCGCTCGCCAGGTTGGGCGCGGCGCACGTGGATCGTGGGCAGCGTCTGACCGCTGCGCTGTGCCCGCGCCAGCAGCGCGTCGTAATCGAACGCGTGCAGCGGCTGGCCCCATTCTAGCATCACGTAATTGGTAATGTCCACCACATTGTTGATGGGGCGCTGGCCGGCGCGGCGCAGACGGTCCTGCAGCCAGGCCGGGGATGGCCCGATCTTGACGTTGCGGATCAAGATTGCCGTATAGCGTGGGCACAGGTCAGGCGCTTCGATGACAATCTGGCAAAATGGCTCCGTCACCGGCGCCGGATCGGGCGCCTCGGAGGGCGCCACCTTGCCTGCAATCTCCTGCAGCGGCGGCTGGTCGCGCTTGATGGTCAGCGCCTCCAGCGCGGCCACTTCACGCGCCACGCCCAGCATGGAGAGACAGCGGCCCAGGTTGGGCGTCAGTTCGATCTCCAGAATCGTGTCGCCCAGGTAATCCACCAGCGGCATGCCCACCGGCGCATCGGCCGGCAGGATGATCACCCCGTCATGGTTGTCGCTCAGGCCCAACTCCTTTTCGGAGCAAACCATCCCCTCCGAGCGGACGCCGCGAATTTTGCCGGGCTTGAGGCGCATGATCCGCTTCTCCGCGCTGTGCCCATCAATCAGCCGCGCGCCGCTGATGGCAAAGGGCGACTTCAGACCCGGGTTGGCCTGACCCTTGTACGGAAACAGATTGGGCGCGCCAGTGACGACGGTCAACGGTGCGTCGCCGCCGTAGACGACTGTCGCCAGCACCAGGCGGTCCGCGTCCGGGTGCGGCTCGATGCGCACGATTTCGCCGACGAAGATCTTGTCGCGCTCCCACTCCGCGCCGATACGCTCGATGCCTGCCACCTCGATCCCCGCCAGGGTCAGGCGCTGCGCCAGCTCCTCGGCGGACAGTTGGATATCTACATAATCACGTAACCAGTTCAGTGGTATTTTCATGGTATGCCTCCTGTAGAAATGGAGATTAGAGATCAGAGA
>JAYRVL010000010.1:0-3762 GCA_041918575.1 Anaerolineae bacterium
AGTTCATCGCCTTCGACAGCGAGGAATATCTGCCGATCGGCGATGACGAATACGTGCGCCGCGCCGGCGAGGCCTCCTTCGCCGAGGTCGCCCTGGCGATCAACATGGACGGCGCCGGCTACGTAAACGGGCCGAACACCGTTGCCCGATTCAACACCTCTCCAGCGTTGACCGCCCGGCTGGAAGCGATCGTGGCTCGCTACCCTGCGGTACAATGGACGGAGCCGTGGCCGCAGAGCAACCACTCGACCTTCTCCTTCCGCGGCGTGCCCGCTCTCGCGTTCAGCTCCCAGGGCGCCTTCAACCTGGCTCATTTCCCGACCGATACGATGGACAAAGTGAGCGTGGAAAAACTGGCCGAGGTGGCGGCGCTCGTGCGGGAGATCGTGGCGAGCTGAACTCATTCGCACGGTTCACTCTGCACTATCCTTGAAAATCCAAAGTTGACATTTGGATTTTCAAGGATATAATAGGGCCATGCTTATCTCAAGACCTGCTGTCATCACCCAAATCCAGGCCGCGCTATCGGTTCACCCGATCGCCGCCCTGTTGGGGCCGCGCCAATGCGGCAAGACAACAGTGGCGCGAATGATCGCCGAGCAGCAACCGGCCACCTATTTCGACCTGGAAAATCCGGTGGACGTGCGCCGGCTCTCCGCCCCGCTGACCGTTTTGGAAAGCCTGTCTGGGCTGGTCATGATTGATGAGGTGCAGCGGCTGCCCGAGCTTTTCCCGCTGCTCCGCGTGCTGGCGGATCGTCCGCACAACTCCACGCGTTTTCTGCTGCTCGGCTCAGCCTCGCCGCAACTCGTGCGCGGCGCATCAGAGTCATTGGCCGGCCGCGTCGGCTTCATTGATCTCGCCGGTTTCGACCTGACCGAGGTAGATGCCTCCCAGCGTGACCGGCTCTGGCTACGCGGCGGGTTTCCGCGCGCCTTCCTGGCGGACGATGATGCGGCCAGTCTGGCCTGGCGTGAAGCGTTCACGCGCACCTTCTTGGAGCGCGACATCCCCCAGCTTGGCATCACCATCCCGGCCGAAACCCTGCGGCGTTTTTGGACCATGGTCGCTCATTATCATGGGCAGCTTTGGAACGCAGCCGAATTCGCTCGTTCACTGGGCGCTTCCGAAGTCACTGCGCGGCGCTATCTGGACATCCTGGCTGGCGCCTATATGGTGCGCGTGCTGCCGCCGTGGTTCGAGAACGTCAGCAAGCGCCAGGTCAAAGCGCCCAAGGTATACATTCGTGATACCGGTATCCTGCATGGATTACTCCAACTGGGCACACTGGCGGAGGTGCAGTCCCATCCAAAACTCGGCGCCTCGTGGGAAGGCTTCGCCATCGAGCAGATCATCCGGCTGCTGGACACGCGCGATGCCTACTTCTGGGCTACTCACGGCGGGGCCGAGCTGGATCTGCTGGTGCGTATGCGTGACAAGTTATATGGGTTCGAGATCAAGTACGCGGATGCACCCGGCGCCAGTCGCTCCATGCATGTCGCCCTCCATGATCTCTGCCTCGAGCATCTTTGGGTTGTCTATCCGGGAAAGCACGAGTACTCGCTCGACAGGCAGATCACGGCTCTGCCGATTCATGCGCTGCCCCCATTGGCGGCCGATCTGCGCTCATAACGACGCCGCGACCTCAACCTGTCCACTTGACCAGGTAGGAACTCATCCTGCAGCAGGGGAGTTCTTGTTCCAATGGGCCTACAATCTTCACGGCTCACATACTCAACGCCGGCGTTGATGAGGCCAGCCGAACCGCACGCCTGGCCTACTCGTCTGGCCGCCCTGCTCAGCAAGCCGATGCTACTGGTCTATGGGCTGGGACAGATCGCACAAAATCCCACGCAGGCCGCCACCCTTTTCCCCAACAGCGGATTCAACCTGTCGAAACTTCCCGTCGGGGCGGACATCTTCACCCTATTGAAGCGCCTGCCCGAAGATCAACGCCTGGCCTTGGGCGTCTCGCTGGATGAACGTTTTGTCGCGCTGGGCGGGGAGAAGGCGCTTCTGCAGGCGGCGCCGCGCGCCGCGTTGGCGGAGTACGAGGCGCTGGGCATGGATGCCGTTGCCATTCAGAACGCCTACATTCTGCGCGTGGGCGGGCAGATGCTGTTGATTGCCCTGCTTGCGGCCGTTGCGACCATCACGGTCGGTCTGCTCGGTTCGCAAATCGCCGCCGGGTTGGCGCGTAACCTGCGGCGCGTGCTGTTCGAGAAGGTGATGCGCTTCTCCGGCGCGGAATTCGAGCATTTTTCCACCGCTAGAACCAAACCGGCAGCTCGCTGACCGTCGAAACCGCCAGCGTGATCCCCATCAGCGTCTTGCTGGCGCCGAGCTGCTCCATGTAGAGGAAGAGGAAGCTCATCTCGATGGAGAGCGCCAGGCCGCCGATCAGGATGCTGGCGAGGAAGGTCACCCACGGCCCGTTGCGCAGCAGGGCGGCCACCCCGCGCCAATAAGAGCCGCGGCCGCCGGCGCGTTCGACGGGCAGCCCCGCCACCGTGACCAGGCAGCCGAGCATCAGCAGCGCGTAGCCGCCGAAGGCGGCCGACATGCCGGCGCGGTCAATCAGCCAGCCCGCGACCGGCGCCATCAGGCCCCACCCGAAGGCGCCGCCGATGCGCTGCCGGCCGTACAGGCTCTTGCGGTCGCCCAGCATGGTCAAGACGGTGTTGTCAACCAGCGGGATGACCGGCGCCAAGAAGAAGGCATTCAGGATGACCAACGGGATGAGCCAGCGCAACCCGCTCGTCTGCGATAGGGCCACCACCGCGACGATGCTGCCCGCCATCGCCAGCAGCAACACCGGCCGGTGTCGCTGCGTCGCATCAGCCAGGCCGCCCCACAGCGGCGCGCTGACCAGCGTCACCAGCGGGAGCAGGCCGGAGAGCAGCCCGATCTGGCTGGCCGACATGCCGTTTTGGGCATAGTAGAGCGCCAGGAATGGCAACAGGCACGCGCCCGCCGCAAAGTAGAAGAAGTACGCCGCCTTCGGCCGGATCATCAGTATGGCGGTTCGGCCGGCCCATCATACCCGCACATGCCCGTGCGCGGCGAGTTCACCAGCGCCATCACCATCTCATCATGCTCGTGCTCCTGGGCGTGCTCGTCGCACAATTCACATTTCTGATCTTCGTGATACATGCATTCGGAGCACAACCAGGTCGCGGGCGCGTCGCAAACCATGCATGGCGGCGGCTCGAACTTGTTGCGCGCCATCAGGAAGATCGGGTGCTCGCTGAGCGGCTTGCCCTCGCGCGCCGCAATGACCTTGATGGTCAACTCCGAGGTCGTGCCGAAATCATACTCGTATGACAGTTCCAGGCCTGGCTGGAAGATGCTGCTCACCTTCACCGCGTTCATCAAGGGGCCTTTGTTCTCGCCCCAGAGATCGGCCGTGTTGTCGTGCCTGGCGCCTGCGATCTTGAAGGAGCTCAAGTGCCCGCAGCACTCCAGCCAGATGGCGCGCAGGTACTCGTCCAGATCTTTCAGCGTCGCTTTGCCGCGCATCTCCAGATGCAGGAAATAGCCGGCGCCCCAGGCATCCTGCGCCTGGAGATGATAGAGGGTCTGCCGTTGGCGCTTGGTGACATCGGCTGTCGCCTGAGCCTCCTGCCGTTTGGGGCATGCTGGCAGATGCCGGGAAAGTCCGCCCTTGGCGAATTCCCGACCGCAGAATACACAACTACCGCGAGTTTGTGGACCTGACATGGTGGTCTCCTGGTGGATGGCTGATTTTGGTGTGTTCAGAAT
>JAYRVL010000011.1:0-5347 GCA_041918575.1 Anaerolineae bacterium
CCCAGGATGCCTTCCAAAAATCGCACCGCGTGTTGGTTTCCACCGATGCGGGCGGGGAGGGTCTGAACCTGCAGTTTGCCCATGTCGTCATCAACTACGACATCCCCTGGAACCCGATGCGGCTGGAGCAACGGATCGGCCGGGTAGACCGTATCGGCCAGCCCCATGCGGTTCGCGCGGTCAACTTCGTCTTCGAAGGCTCAGTCGAGCACCGTGTCCGCGAGGTGCTGGAAAAGAAGCTCGCCATCATCTTCGAGGAGTTTGGCATAGACAAGACCGGCGACGTCCTCGACTCAGCCCAGGCCGGCCGGCTGTTCGACGACATGTATGTCGAAGCGATCCTCAACCCCGACAAGATCGAGGACTCCGTGGAGGGCGTGATCGCGCGCTTGCAGGAACAGGCGCGCGTGGCGCGTTCGACAGCCTCCGTGCTCGGCGCCACCCAGGACCTAGAGCCTGGCGAGGCCCAACGGCTGCTGACCCACCCATTGCCACATTGGGTCGAGCGGATGACCGTGAGTTACCTGAAATGCCGCGGCGGCCAGGCCGAGAGGCGAAATCAGGGCTGGGATCTCACCTGGCCCGACGGCCAGACCTTCAAGAACGTGGTCTTCGCCGGCAAGGAAGCAGAACGGCTCCCGGCCGCCCGGCATCTCACGCTCGAAGAGCCGAGGGTTCGCGGCCTGGCCATGCGGATCCCGCGCTGCGCGCCCGGCCAGCCGGTGCCGGTCGTGGCGATCCCTGGGGTCTCCGCTGAGGTTCAGGGCATCTGGTCGCTGTGGCGCATCGCCATCGCCTCGGCATCCGTGTCCGACGAGCCGGCCGGCTGGAACCGCCGCAGGATCATGCCGCTGTTTCTGGCCGATAGCGGCAGAGTCTTTGTGCCGACAGCCAGGCACATTTGGGACCAACTCCTGGCTGTCAGTCCGCTGATCCGTTCTATTCTTGATCCGCAGGCCTCGCAGGCCGCCTTCGCAGGGCTGCAGAAAACAGCGGAGGAATACGGCAGGCCGATGTACGACGCGCTCGTGCAGGAGCACCGGAACCGCCTCGCGCACGAGCGAGAGAAGGCCGACTACGCCTTTGCCGCCCGCCGCAGAGCGATCGGGCGTATCGGCCTGGCCCAGGTGCGCACCTACCGTCTGAACCTCCTGGCCCGGGAGGAGCAGACATTCCATGAGCAGCTGGGCAAGAAGGACCATGCGCACCCTGAGATGGTCCCGCTGCTCGTACTGCGAGTGGAGGGCGGCCATGAGTAGCTGGCGCGATCAAGTGCTGAAGGAGTTCACCCCGAAGGTGGCCCGACTGACCCTGGTGGCCGACCCGGACGGGCTTCTGCTGGAAGAAGGGATTCTCGAAGGCATCCGGGAGCGGGGATTCGAGCTCATCCCGTTCGAAGATCATATTGCGTTTCGGTATGCCTACGAATCGAAGTTCCGCTCCCACTGGGACCGGGGCGAGCACACAGACCTCGTGGTCGTGCTGCGCTCCCCGGCCAGCGATCTCGGCTCTCTGCCCTATGACCTGCTGCAAGCCGGGCGGAAGCTCTCTTTCAGCCTCGGCGACATATTCCCGAATCTCAGCTATCCGGTCGTAACTGCCCTGGATCGCGGTGACCTGGATGCACTGTTTCAAGCTCAGAAACAACACGCGCCCGGGACTTTGGGCGACAATGCCACCAAGGAGTTCGTGCTGCGGCACGTCTTCGGAATTGCGCCAGAACTCACCAAACAACCGGCAGATCTGTTGCGCGTGCTCTTGCGGCGTCACTATCAAGGCCAGCGCATCCCCCGTATCCTCGATGAACGCTTCATCCAACTTCAACGTCAAAACAGCACCTTCGACGGTTGGCCGCTTGAGACGCTTCTCTCAGATCGCGAAGCGTTCTTCGTCTTCCTGCAAGAGCGTTGGCCGATCTTCCTCGACCATGAGGCGGCCAAAGGGGCTGCCGGCTTGCGCGATGACACGCGATCTTATGGCCTTGTTGTGGCCGGGCCTGCGGACCTGCCATTCGATCACCACGACGTTCGGGTCTACATCAACAGCTTGTTCCTGGAGGGGCGGCTGCGCGCTGTGCCCCATAGACATGCAGATACGCTCACCAGGACATGGGCCAGCGTCGGCATTCGCACCGATCCCGCCGCTGATCGGCTGCACCGGCTAAGCAAACTCATCGAGAATCTAACAGCATCTCTACCCACGGAAGATACGCGGTATGGTAATTGGCTTCATTTCGCGCGCGGATGGGCGGAGCAAATTGCCTTGACGAACGAATCGCCAGAGAGCCTTCCTGATGAAACCGAGCAGCGCATCAAGAACCTGCAAGCACAGGTAGACAAGCGACTGACGGCCTGGCTGGCAAAACGTTATGCGGGACTCGTCAATCTACCGCCGGTTCCTCCGGTGATGCTGCACCATCTGCCCCGGTTCTTGTTCCGCCAGGTGGCCGAAGATCGCGCCGCCAGGGTTGCGCTGCTTGTCATGGATGGGCTTGCCCTGGATCAATGGCTCGTCATTCGTGACGCGCTCGTTTCGCGGCAGCCGTTGTTTCGCTTCAAAGAACAAGCGCTATTCGCCTGGATCCCATCGCTCACGTCCATTTCTCGTCAAGCGATCTTTGCCGGCAAACCTCCTATCTTTTTCCCTGGCAGCATTCAGTCTACCGAGAAAGAGCCGGCCCTGTGGCTGCAATTCTGGGCCGACCAGGGCTTCAGACCGCACGAGGTCGTGTATCTCAAAGGACTCGGCGAAGGAAATCTGGAGGGTGTGGCCGATACTCTGTCCCATCCAAAAGTCAGGGTTGCCGGCCTGGTAGTTGACAAGGTTGACAAGATCATGCATGGCATGGAACTGGGCACTGCTGGGATGCACAACCAGGTTCGCCAATGGTCTCTGCAGGCCAATCTGCAGACACTCCTGGAACTGCTCCTGGATCAGGGCTTCCGCGTCTTTCTGACTTCGGATCACGGGAACATCGAGGCGAAGGGCTGCGGGCGACCGGCGGAAGGTGTGTTGGCGGACTTGCGCGGCGAAAGGGTGCGTATCTACTCTGACCAAATCCTCAGAGGTAAGATGAGAGAACACTTCTCAGATGCGCTGGAGTGGGCGCCGATTGGGCTGCCAGAGGACTATCTTCCCCTACTGGCGCCGGCTCGCAAGGCGTTTGTCCAAGAGAAGCAGCGGACCGTGTGCCACGGCGGCGCCTCGATCGAGGAAATCATCGTGCCGCTAGTAGAGATCAAGAGGAATAGTGCATGAGCAGCGCAGTGTCTCGAATTCAGCAAATCGGTTTGGATCGCCTGGTCAGGCTGGCGTGGTTGGAACGAACTGCATCGCTCGTCTTGGCCGGAAATGATCATCTTGTCATCAAGTCCGCGCTCCAAGAGGACCTGGCCGGCTCATTCAGATCGTCTACCGCTAACGTTCGGGGTTCGCTAAATAAAACCATTACCATCCTGCAAAAGGTGTGGGGAAATCCCCCATCTCAAATCAGCTCCCTGCACGCTGATGGTCTGGATTTGCTGACGCGCTTTCCGTCCCGTGAGCACGCGCCTGTTCATTGGGGCATGCTGATGGCGGTGTACCCGTTTTGGTCCGGTGTAGCCACGCAGGTGGGTCGTCTACTCAAGCTCCAGGGCGCTGCTGCGGCAACCCAGATTCAGCGCCGAATACGAGAGCAATATGGCGAGCGAGAGACAGTGGCGCGCCGCGCCCGCTACGTTCTACGATCCTACCTGGATTGGGGAGTGCTGCAGGAAACTGAAGCAATGGGTGTCTATCGTGCTGCTCCGCCTCACCCCGTGAATGATCCAAGACTGGTTGCCTGGTTGGTCGAATCATCGCTGTGGGCGCGGGCCGACGGCGTCGCTCCACTCCGAGACGTACTAGAAGGCCCGAATCTTTTCCCGTTCCAACTGACGCCCATGTCGCCTGAAAGGCTGACGTCCCTCACACCTCGACTGCAACTGCTGCGATACGACTTGGATGACAGCCTGATGATGTTGCGACGAGAATGACACAAAGTGGGCTAACTCACTATGCCCCGATGCCGGCGCCGCATCAAGCTGAGCACCCTGGGCATGGCGACGGTGTAGAGGTAGTAGGCCAGGCCGGAGGGGGCGAAATCGAAGGCGCCGATGTGTGAGGCCAGGCGGGCGCCGAATCCCTCTTTGAAGCGCCAAACTCCCCACAGCGGGTCGCTCTCCACCAACGCGGTCGGCGCGCCCCACAGGTCATAGGTCGTGCAGCCCTGCGCGATGGCCCAACGCATGGCCTCCCACTGCAGGAGATGATTGGGCATGGCCTCGCGCTGATGGCTGCCGGACGCGCCGTAGAGATACCAGGCTGTGCGCGCAAAACGGGCGATGAGCAGCCCGGCCACCGTCTCCTCGCCCACGGCGGCCAACAGCAGACGACCGCCCACCTGCCCCTGTCCCTGCAACAACGTTTGCCAGGCGCCGCGATAGTAGCTCAGCGGCCGGATCAGGAACCCATCACGCCGACCGGTCTCAGCGTAAAGCCGGTAGAAAAGCTCCAGGTCGGCTTCGGAACCGGCGCGCACCGTGACCCCTTTGCGGCCGGCCAGGCGCACATTGTAGCGCCACTTCTGCTTGAAGCCGGTCAGCACCGCATCTTCGCCAGACGCCAGATCGAGCAGCGCCGTGTTCTTGAATTGCACCTGCTCCGCGCTTGCCTGCCAGCCCCGGTGACGCAGCAGATCGCGTACGGCCCGGCCAGCCGGGGTGTCGTCGGGCACGTCGGGGTCCATTTTGAGCAGGATGGCGCGGCTGCGCCGGGCGTAATCTTCCAGCGCGGCCAGCACCGCCACGGTCAGCGCCGGATCGCTGTAATCAAGCGCGGGGCCTTTGGGCGCGTACTGCACCGCCAGGGGCAGGCGGCCCAGGCGCCGCGTCAGCACCTGCGCCGCGGCCACGACCACACCCTGGCGTTCGAACAGCAAACGATGCGCCCACCAGCCGGTTTGGCGCTTGATCTCGCCCCATTCCCAGCTCTGCAGCAGATGGCGGCCGGGCAGCGTCGCCAGTACATCGTTCCAGCGCCGCGCATCGGTTTCAGCGCGATAGGTGAGTGGTTGTACGAAAGGAGTCACGTCTTGTTCCTTTTGCCTGGAGCGGCAGCCGGCGCCGACTGCCGCATGCTAAGGAATGAGAATTAAATAAGTGTCCGCTTTGGTGCTGTCTGTATTGCTCAGGATTTGCTCGGAACTGGACAGTTAAAAAATTCTCATTCCTAAGCCTGTTTTCGACACCCCAATGGGTAGTAGGTCATCAGGCACTTGCCACAAGCCGTCGCGTAGAACGTTTGAGCGAAAACAGGACTGTTCCTA
>JAYRVL010000012.1:0-1842 GCA_041918575.1 Anaerolineae bacterium
CGGCGGGGCGGACGGGCAGCCGGCGCGGCGTTTTGGCCTGCTCCTTGCGCTGCAATTCGCCTGCCTGCTGCTGACCCTGGCGCGGGCCGCGTGGCTTGGCCTGCTGATCGCCGGGCTGACAGTGGGCCTGGCGCTGGCGCAGCAACGCGGCGTGTTCGCGCTGGAATTCCGTCGCCGCGGCCTGTGGCTGATGGGCGGTCTGGCTGCCTGCCTGGCCGGCGTTGGCCTGCTCTACGCCATGAGCGCCTCCGCGCTCGTGCAGCCGTCGGCCTATGGGATGCGCCCGGCCGTCTATGCCCAACTGCGCGCAGACTCGGCCGCCGCGCGGCTGGTCTTCTGGCGGGTCAGCCTGCGCCTGCTGGATGGGCGCTGGCTGCTGGGCTACGGCCCTGGCACCTTCGGCAGCCTGGTGACGGCCGTGCAGCCCGCGGAGTTGACCGACGCCGGCCCGGCCGCCAGCCTGCTGGACGATCCGCACAACCTGCTGCTCGACCGGCTGCTGCAAACGGGCGTGGTGGGCCTGCTGGCGTACCTGGCTCTGCTGCTGACGACCGCCCGACGCTGGCTGCTCGCCTGGCGCGGGTCGGCGGACCGCCAGGCGCTGTTTATCCTGGCCGCGGTCCTGGCCGCCCTGACGGCCTTTCTCGTGCAGGCCCAGGCCACCCCCAATGTCGTCACGACCGATGCCCTTTTTTGGGTGATGATGGCCCTGGCCGCGGCCGCCACATAAACCAAACAAACACTGCCCCCAAAACGAGAAAGACGATGAAAAGACTCCTCATTCTAGCCCAATTTGCTCCCGCCTACGTGGAGCGCCTGCGTCGTCACTTCGAGGTCTGGCATGAAAGCTGGCTCGACACGGCCGAGTTGGTAGATCCCCAGATGCTTGGCGAGCGCCTGCACACGCAGGGCATTGATTATCTGATCATCGAGGCCGATTTCGTCCTGGCGGAGACCTTCGCGGCCGCGCCCAACCTGCGTTTCGTGGGCGTTTGCCGCGGCGAGATTGGCCCGCATGTGGACATGGAAGCCGCCGCCGAGCACGACGTCACCGTGGTTAGCACACCGGGTCGCAACGCGGTGGCCGTGGCCGAACTGACCCTGGGCCTGATGCTGGCGCTGGCGCGGCGCATTCCCCAGGCGCATGAACTGGTGCGCGCCGGGCAGTGGGACAGCGCGCTGACCGGTTACGGCGCCTGGGGCGGCATCGAACTGGCCGGGCGCACGGCCGGCCTGATCGGCCTGGGCGCGGTGGGACGCGTGGTCGCTCAGCGCCTGCATGCGTTGGAGATGCGCATCCTGGCCTACGACCCGTTCCTGAGCGCGGAGCAGGCCGCGCCGGCTGCCCTGGTGGAACTGCCCACCCTGCTGCACGCAGCCGATTTCATCAGTCTGCACTGCCCGCTCACCCCGCAGACGCGCCATCTGCTCGATGCGACCGCGCTGGCGCAGACCAAACCGGGCGTTTTTCTGATCAACACCGCGCGCGCGGCCATCGTGGACGAGGACGCCCTGCTCGCTGCGCTGCGCAGCGGTCGCGTGGCCGGCGCCGCGCTCGACGTTCACCGCGTGGAGCCGCTGCCGCCCAACAGCCCCTGGCTGGCCCTCGATCGTGTGATCCTGACGCCCCACATCGGCGGCGCTTCCGTGGATGTCATCGGCCATCATTCGCGCCTCATCACCGAGGCGCTGGAGCAGTTTGCAGGCCTGGGCTGAGGTTTTTTCAACGCAAGGACGCAAAGGCGCAAGGACGCAGAGGTGCTGGGATTCGTGAGAATCCGAAGCGCTTCGAGTAGTCTGGTCGTGAGCGAAGAGGTTTTTCAACGCAAGGGCGCAGGGACG
>JAYRVL010000013.1:0-3483 GCA_041918575.1 Anaerolineae bacterium
CGGTCTCCGATCCCCGGTCTCCAATCCACTCCGTCTATTCTACTTCCCTCTCGCCACCACCACCTGCACGGCGATCCAGTCATCGTCGTCGCGGCGGCGGCTTGGTTCGGTGACGGTGCGGGTCGGGTCGGGAGGCGGAGCAGAGGGCGGGGGCGGCGGTGCGGGAACACCCTGGGCTTGCAGGGACGCTCGGGCCAGCGCAGAGAGTGCAGCGGGCGCCTGACTCCGGGTGCGGCTGCGGGTGAGCAGTTCGAAGGGGATCGGCTGGGTGGCTGCAAACAGCTTGATGACCACGGACGCCTGGCCCGGCGGCAGTTCGAGCATCAGCGGGCTGCCCGGCGTCAACGGCAGCGATGCGCCTGAACCGGGCGGCCAGAACTGCGCCGGCTCTGCGCCTTCCTGGCAGGTGAGCATCGCCACATGGAGATCGCGTGCCCAGGTGTTGGTCACAGACAGGCGCACAACAGCGCCCGACTCCGCAACGGCCTGCTGCGGGCTGTTCATGGTTAGGCCGCGGCCGGCCGCGTCCGTCAGATCCAGGCGCAGAGAACCGGCCAGGCGGCTGTCTGGATTGGCCAGGCGCAGGAAATTGCGCTGCCAGGCCAGGCCGGCCAACTTTTCGACCACGTCGGTCTGCCAGAGAAAATCCTTGCGCGGCAGGCCAGGCAGCAGCGGCTGACCCTTGTCATCCAGGAAACGCGTCTCGGCCGCGCTGACCTCGACCGTCACCGCGGCGTCGCGATCCACAACGACCAGGAGCGGCTGTTTTTGCAGCTTGGCGATGAGCGGCGCATTGGCCGCAGCAGGATTGACCGCCACGCGGAGCTGCATGGCGGGCCGCGTCGTTTCGAGCAACGCCCATTGCCCGGCCTGCCCGCCGCTGCCGCTGACGATCGCGGCCTGACATTGGTGCAGCGTCAGGCCCAGCGGAACGATTTCGACCAACGCGCCGCTGCCCACCTGGCTCAAGCGCCGCGTGCCCGGCGGCGCCAGGCGCAGGCGATCTCCCACATCCAGCCCCAGCGCCAAGCCGCCGCCCAGGCGCACCAACCCAGACGGGGTCATGCCCAAAACCGGTACGTAGAACATCTGGCGCACCGCCTCGCGGCCGAAGATGGTGTAATCGAGATGGCCCTCGACCTGCGGCCGCTGCTGCGGCGAAATCTGCGCCACGCGCAGGCTGACGCTTTCCCACAGATCACGGTAGGTCTTCACTTCGCCGCCGGCCAGCGCGGTGAGCAAGGCGTGTGACAGCGCGCCACGCACGGTGTTGGCGGTCAGCTTCAGCTCGAAGGCCGATTCGGCGCCCTGGCAGGCATAGAAGGCAATGAACTGTTCGCCGGCCGGCTGCCACATGGGCGGAGGCGCGGCGGACGCGGCCGCGGCGGATTCCACCAGGCGTGAGCCTGCGACGGCGGCCGGCGGTTCCAGGCTGCGCGACCAGGCGGGAAAAGGCGCGTCGCCATCGGCCCGCGTCATGCCCGCGGAATGGCAGCTATCGAAGATCAAGACCAGGTCGCCGGCCTGCCGTTCGTTGACCAGGCGGCCAAAGAACGGGTTCAGTTCGTCATCGAGGATGTCTGGCGCCAGGCCGTCCGGATCGCGGCCATCGTGCGGCACCAGGGACGAATCCCAGCCATCCGCCTCGTCGCCGTGAATGTCCGGCACGCGCGAGCCATGCCCGCTGTAGTGGATCAGGACCAGGTCACCAGGCTGCGTGGCGTCCACCAGGTCGGCGAACGCGTTGAGGATGGCCTTGCGGGTGGCTTGTTCGTCCACCAGCGTGGTGATGTGATCGAAAGCATGGGCATTCGTGAGCAGGTCCGCCAGCGCGGCCACGTCCGCGGGCGGCCCGTGCAGTTGGCGCTCCGGCGGCAGGTGCGCGTAGCGACCGATGCCGATCAACAAAGCGCGTTTGGCAGGAAATGGAGATGTTGTGGTCATAATTACCTGACTATGCGAAATCTGGCGTCGAGACGGGATAGATCCACACTGCGCACTTGTACGAGCAGCCGGGTGTCGAGGGGGAGGTCGCCTGGCAGGTGAACGGTTGGCTCCAGGCCGAGTTCGGGCAGGATGACGGTACCTTGCAGGCCGCGCTTGTCCACCAGGATGCCCTCGCCCTGCCAGTCCGGGTGCTGCAGCAGGTACACCAGGGTCCAATGGGTGTTGGACTTGTTCTCGGCCTCGCGCAGGCTGCTGTTGACGGCTTCGACCGCGCCGATGCGGGCCAGGATGTCGGCCTGGCTGAGCAGCGGTTCTCCGGCCAGATGACGGCGCAGTTGCTGATGCACGACCAGGTCAAGGCAGCGGCGCAGGGGCGAGGTGGTCTGCACGTAGGCGGGCAATCCCAGGCCGCCATGCGGATCGGCCACGGTGCGGTACTGGCTGCGGCGCATGGTCTTGCGCAGGGCCAGCATCTGCGAGAGGGCCTGGCTGCGGCGCAGCGCCGGGGTGGCCTCTTCGCCCACCTCCTGGGCCGCGAACGGCAGGGGAATGTCGTGCTGCAGGGCAAAGCGCGCGACGGCGTGCCCGGTCAGGATCATGGCGTTTTCGACCAGGCTGCGACTGCGCAGGGAAGGCGCCGGTTCGATGACAACCGTCCCTTCTTGCACGAAAACGTCCACTTCAGGCAGGTCAATTTCGACTGCGCCCTGCGCCAGGCGCCAGGCGTGGTAGCCTTGCAGCAGGCGCCAGAGGGACGCCAGCGGCTCGTGGTCCAGGGCCGCGTCCGCAGCTTCGTAGGTCAGGCGGGTGACGCGCACCCGGCTGGGGGTGATCTCCAGGCTGTTGATCTGCCCGTTAGCGTCCAGACCGATGCCAAAGGAGAGCGCGGGCGAGATGTCCTGCAAGCCCAAGCCGAGCAGCTCGGTGGCGCGCCAGGGCAGCATAGTGACGACTTTTTCCGGCAGGTAAAGGCTGGCCCCGCGGTCGGCCGCGTCCTGATCGGCGGCGTCGCCCGGCCGCACCAGGGCGGCGGCGTCGGCCACGTGAACCCAAATGCGGCCGTCCGCGTCCAGGCTGATGGCGTCATCGGGCGTGGTGGTGCGCGCATCGTCAATGGCAAAGGCGGGCAGGTGCGTCAGATCGCGGCGCGCTTCGTCCGGCAGGGCGGGCAGGGGCAGGTCAGGCGAGGCGGTGGGGAGGGTCAGGCGTTGCGGGTAGGGGTTGACGGTGACCGGCCAGAAGCCCGTTTCCAGGAGCAGGGCATGGGCGCTTTCCGGCGTCTCCTCACGCTCCAGATCGCGCAGGACGCGGCTGCGGGGCTGGCGTCCCAGGGCCACGGCTTCGACCTCCCTGAGGAAGCGGGCATCGCCGGGCGCGGTCTGCTGCTGGCGCACGCGTTGGGCAAATTCGGCCCAGGCCGCTTTTTCAGCCGCCTCGGCGCGGCGCGCCTGCTGCTTGTGCTCCACCTCGTCGGGCGAGCATGCAGTGATCTGCGCGGGCGCGCCGCGGAAAAAGAGGCCGTCGCTGACGAGCTGC
>JAYRVL010000014.1:0-5019 GCA_041918575.1 Anaerolineae bacterium
TGCAGCGGCCCGGTGGGATTGGCGCTGACAAATTCCACCTGGATGCGGCGGTTCTGGCCCTGACTCAGCGTGGCCCAGGCTTCGCCCTGCCGGCGGATATCATCCACCTGGCCGGTCAGCCAGGCGTGCGCCAGATGCAAGTTGACAAAGCCCGGCGGCAGCGCACTAACGCTGGACAGGGCCGGATGCGCCATCTGCTGCACCTGCTGCGCGATGACCTGCGCAATCTGCAAGGGCGTCAGTTTGCCTGCGTCCTGCGCCAGCCGCGCTTCGTTGACCGGCCGCACGATCTGCAGCGGCAGCGCGGTGGCCCAATCCCCCTGCTCCTTGCGCTTGGGCCGCTCGATCAGGATTTCGGGCAGGGCCAGCGTGGGCAGTTGACCCGCCGCCTGCGCCGCCTGCACCGCTGCGGCCACGACATCGGCGAGTTGTTCAGCGATTAGTTTCATCTAATATCCTTCAGTATCCTTCAGTATGCTTCAGTCTCCAGCCAATTTGGCCCCACTTCGACATCCACCTTGAGCGGGATGCAGAGGGTGAAAGCGTTGCTCATCACCTCGCGCACGAGGACGACGGCGCGGTCAATTTCAGCTTCGGGCGCTTCCAGCACCAACTCGTCATGCACCTGCAGGATCATACGCGTGCGCAGCCCGGCCTCCTGCAGGCGCTGCGCCAGGTGAATCATCGCCAACTTGATGATGTCGGCCGAGGCGCCCTGGATGGGCGCGTTGATCGCGGCGCGTTCCAGCCCCTGGCGCACGTTGAACGGCGTCTTGGCGCCGGGCGCCAGTTCGGGGAAGTAGCGCCGCCGGCCCAGCAGCGTCTCCACATAGCCCACCTGGCTGGCCTGCACGCGCAGGCTGTCCAGGTAGGTCTTCACCTGCGCGTAGATCGTGAAGTAGCGGCTGATGAACTCCGTCGCCTCGCCGGGCGTCATGCCGGTTTGCTGCGCCAGGCCGTAAGCGCCTTGCCCGTAGACCAGGCCAAAGTTGACCGTCTTGGCGCGGGCGCGCATCTCCTTGGTGACGCCGGCCAGCGGCACGCCGTAGACCGCGGCGGCCGTGCTGGCGTGAACATCTTCCCCGCGCTCGAACGCGCCGAGCAGGTTGGGATCGCGGCTGGCATGGGCCACGATGCGCAGTTCGACCTGCGAATAGTCGGCCGCAATGAGCTGCCAGCCCGGCGGCGCAATGAACGCCCGCCGCACCTGGCGGCCGATCTCGGTGCGGATGGGAATGTTCTGCAGATTGGGGTTCGAGCTGGAAAGGCGCCCGGTCTCCGCGCCCGCCTGGTTGAAACTGGTATGCACGCGGCCGGTCATCGGGTTGATCAGGTTGGGCAGCGCCACCACATAGGTTGACTGCAGCTTGCCCAACTGCCGGTATTCCAGGATTTTGTCAATGATCGGATGCTTGCCCGCCATCCCTTCCAGCACCCCGGCCGTCAGGCTGATCTTACCGGTGGGGGTGCGCGGCAGACCCGCAGACGCAATCGCCAGTTTGCCGAACAGCACGTCGGCCAACTGCTGCGTCGAGTTGATGTTGAAGACCAGGCCGGCCAGGCCGTGGATTTCCTGGATCAGCGCCGTCAGCCGCTGCGCCAGCTCAAGCTCCATCTGCTTGAGGAAAGGCACATCCAGCAGCACGCCGGCCCGTTCGATGGCGGCAATGACCGGCACCAGCGGCATCTCCACAGTCCTGAACAGCTCGGTCTGGTGTTTCTCTTCCATCTCCGCTTGCAGCACCGGCGCCAGGCGCAGCGTCATGTCCACGTCCGCGCCGGCGTAGCGCGCCACCGTGGCCGGCTCCACCCGGTCCATGGTGATCTGCGCCTTGCCTTTGCCGATCAGCGCCTCGATCTCCGTCATCACTACGCCCAAGCGCGCCTGCGCCTGGTCTTTCAGGCCCAGGTTGTGCGCGCTGGGGTTGCACAGCCACGCGGCCAGCATCGTGTCCCAGGCCAGTCCGTTGACCGGCATGCCGGCCTGGTGCAGCACGGTCATGTCGTAGGACGCGTTGTGCGCCGCTTTGGGCGCCGTGGGATCGGCCAGCAGCGGCCCCAGCACCCGGCGCAGGGTCTCGAGCGGCAGACCTACGGCCTGGGTTTCGGCCACACTCTCGCCGGCACGCGTCATCTCCGCATCTGGCATCACGGCGAAAAGCGGCAAATCGGACGTTTCGCGCAGCACCGAGCCGGTCCGCGGCGCGGTGAGCGCGACCGCGACATAGGCGCCGTGCCCTGCAGCCCAGGAGAGCGCCACGCCCACCAACTGCGCCTGCATCGGATCGGTGCTGGTGGTTTCCACGTCGAACGCCATCAGCGGCGCGGCGCGGCACAGCGCAACCACCTCCGCCAACTCGCTCTCGGTCGTGAGCAGGCGATAGGCCGCCTCGGCCGGCGGCTGGTCACCGCTCACCGCGGTCGGTTCGGCCGCGGCCGGCGCGGTCTCGCTCTGCGGCAGGCGTTCGATCAGGCTCTTGAACTCCAGTTCGCGGAACAGCGCCACCACGCGGCCGTGATCGAAATCCCGCGTGCGGCAGGCGCTCAAATCCAGGGTGATTGGCAGGTCGGTGATGATCGTGGCAAGCTGCCGCGCCAGCGCGATTTGCTCGCGATGGCCGGCAATGGCCTCCCGCGCCCGCGGCGGCTTGACCTCGTCCAGCCGCGCCAGCACGTTGTCCAGCGTGCCAAAGGTTTGCAGCAGGGTGGTGGCCGTCTTTTCGCCAATGCCCGGTACGCCGGGGATATTATCGGAGGTGTCGCCGGTCAGCGCCTTGTAGTCCACCACCTGCGACGGGGTCAAGCCGTAGCGTTCTGTGACCGCGGCCACATCGTAGATCGTCGTCTTCGGTTTCGGCCCGCCGGGCGTGTAGCGCACGCGCACATGGTCGTTGACCAGTTGGAACAGGTCGCGGTCGCCGCTGACGAGCAGGCAGTCCACGCCCTGCGCGCTGGCCTGACGCGACAGCGCGCCGATCAGGTCGTCGGCCTCGTACCCTTCGATCTCGAAGATGGGGATGTTGAGCGTTTCGATCACCTGACGGATGCGCGGCATCTGGCCGGCCATGTCTTCAGGCATCTTGGCCCGCGTGCTCTTGTAGCTTTCGAACTGCTCGTGGCGAAACGTGCGCCCCACGTCGAAGGCCACGGCGATATAGTCGGGCTTTTCGTCCGCAATGACGTTCAGCAGCATCGAAGTAAAGCCGAACACCGCGTTCGTCTGCTCCCCGCGACTCGTCGCAATCTCCAGCGGCACGCCGAAATAGGCGCGAAACGCCTGCGAATAGCCGTCAATCAATACTAGCGTCGGCCGTTTATGACTCGTCAATTCTCCACTCTCCGCTCACAAACCCAAAGGCAGCGCCCCTCCAACCGCAGGTCACGACTCCGGCGTGACAACGCTCTCCGCGCCGGGGCATGCTTCCCCGCTCCCGCGCCGTCCGGCCAGGAGACCGGACCTACAGCGTCTTCTCCACCGCCAGGGCGCCTCGACTCAACAACTCCTTGACCTGGGCGTTCTCCAGAATCGTCGCCACGAATTTCATGCTGCGGTGGGCGTCGAGGCGAAACTCGCCCGTGTTCAGATGCAGGTGAATGTTTTCGCCGGTCTTGTTGATCAGGCGAATGACCTCGGCCGGTTTCCACGTCGGGCCGGTGATTTTTGATGCCATCCTCATCCTCGCTTGGTGTTGCTCAGTTCTTGGTCATACCGGGTGCGCAGGCGCCAGGATCGGCGCCCTGCCCATGACGCGTTGGGTCAGCGCCTTGCATTGTACCATGTTATGCCGGATGGTCAAACGTCACAAAGCCTTTGCGTCCCAGCGCCCTGGCGCCTCTGTGTTCAGGCGTTTTCTCATCTTTGTGGTAAACTGCGCTCGTCGCCGGCCGCTGAGCGGCTGACATGGGCGAGAATCGTGACAGGGGAGGCAGCAGGTTTTTCTATGATCGTGGACTCGATCGTTGTCGGCGCATTGCAGGTCAACTGCTACATCTTGGGCTGCGAGGAGACGGCCGAGGCCGTTGTCATTGATCCGGGCGACCAGGCCCATGATGTAATGCGTACCTTGACCGGGCGCAATTGGCGCCTGACGCAAATCATCAACACCCACGCCCATTTCGATCACATCATGGGTGTGCGCGACTTGAAGGCCGCGACCGGTGTGTACTTCTACATGCACCAGGCCGATCTGCCCTACGTGGCCGACATGCGCCAGCGGGTCAAACTCTGGCTCGGCTTCGATCCCGGCGAACCGCCCAGCGTGGATGGTTTTTTAACGCCGGGCGCGGCCGTCACCTGGGGACGCCAGCGCCTGGAAATGCGCTGGACGCCCGGTCATTCGCCGGGCAGCATCACCTTCGTAGATCATGTCGGGCGCCGGGCTTTCGTGGGTGATGCGCTCTTTGCCGGCTCGATTGGCCGCACCGATCTGCCGGGCGGCAATCACCGTCAGCTCCTGGACGCCATTCGTCAACAAATCTTCACCCTGCCGGACGATTACGCGGTGCTGCCGGGGCACGGGCCGGCCACCACCGTGGGGCGTGAGAAGCGCACCAACCCCTTCTTCACCGACCTCATGGACGATTCCGAAGACGCATGACCATGTCCAGCGCCGACGAGCAGCTCATCGTCCCCGCGGTCATTCAAGCGGAGATCATCGCACACGCGGCGGCAGACTGGCCTGAAGAGGTGTGCGGCATCCTGGCCGGCCGCGACGGGGTCGTCACCGGCCTGCTGCGCTCGGTCAACGTGGCCGCGAACCGCCGCCTGCACTACACCGTGGATCCGGCTGTGCTCTTGCGTCAGTTCGAGTTCGAAGAGGCGGGCGAGGAGATGATCGCCATCTACCATTCGCACCCACTCTCGCCGGCTTACCCCTCTGCCACCGACGCCGCCCAGGCCACCTATCCCGACGCCGTCTATCTCATTTGCTCCTTGCAGCAGATGCAGGCGCCGGTCCTGCGCGGCTTTCGGCTGCTCACCCTTCCCTACCATGGCTGCCATGGCTGCCATGGCTGCCA
>JAYRVL010000015.1:0-4253 GCA_041918575.1 Anaerolineae bacterium
GATGCCCTTGACCACGCGGCCGTCCTTAACATCGAGACAGGGGATGATGCGCCGGGCTAACATGAAACCACGCTCCTGTTGAACTGCGGCGCTGTTTCATGAACGAGCGCCCGCGCGGCGGGCAGCGACAGATGACCGGTGTACAGGGCCTGGCCGGCGATGACGCCCGCGATGCCGTCGGCTGCCAGGGCCAACAGGCTGCGAATGTCCGCGAGATCGCGCACGCCCCCGCTGGCAATCACCTGCAAACCGCTGCCGCGGGCCAGGGCCGCGGCGCCCGCCGCATCAACGCCGCTCAACATGCCGTCGCGGCCAATGTCGGTGTAAACGATGTGGGTGACGCCGATGGCCTGCATGGACTGCGCCAGCGCCAGCGCCGGCGTCTGGCTGGTCTGCCGCCAGCCGTGGGTGGCGACCAACCCCGCACGGGCATCGATGCCGACGACGATGGCGGCGGGGCCAAAGCGGCGCAGCGCGTCAGCCACCAGGGCTGGATTTTGCACGGCCGCGGTGCCCAGCACTACCCGCGTCGCGCCCAGCTCCAGCGCCAGCTCGATGTCGGCCAGGGTGCGCAGACCGCCGCCAAATTGAATGGGTGCAGTCACCGCGGCGCGGATTTCGACCAGGCGCCGGAGGTTGAGCGGCAGATCCGCGTTCGAGCGGGTCGCCGCGGGCGCGTCCGCGGCCAGGGCGCCATCCAGGTTGACCACATGCAGCCAGGTTGCGCCCAGGCTAACCCAGTGGCGGGCCAGCGCGGCCGGGTCATCGCCAAAGACCGTTTCCGCGGTCGGGTCGCCCTGGCGCAGGCGCACGCAGCGCCCCCGGCGCAGATCAAGGGCCGGGAAGATGACGAAGTCGGCGGTCGTGGACATGGGGTTCATGACAACGCGCCGCCGGAAGCCCGGACCCAATCCACAAAATTGCGCAGGATGGCCAGCCCGGTGGCCTGACTCTTCTCCGGGTGGAACTGCACGCCCCACACTTGACCCTGCCCGAAGCGGCCGCCGCAGATCGAGGCAAAATCAATGCCGTAGTCAGTCGTGGCAACGACAAGCCGGGGGTCGGCCGGCGCGCAGTAGTAGGAATGAACGAAGTAGGCGTAGCTGCCGCTGGGCACGCCGGCCAGCAGGGGATGGGTTTGGTCGTGATGAATCTGATTCCAGCCGATCTGCGGCACCTTGAGCAGTTGGCGGCCGCCGTTCTGGCCGACGGTCATGCCGTCAGCAAAGCGGGTGACAAGGCCGGGAAAGATGCCCAGGCCGCGATGACGGCCCATCTCCTCGCTCAGGTCGAACAGGAGCTGCATGCCGACGCAGATGCCGAGGAGGGGAGTTCCGGCCAGCACAGCCGCCAGCAGCGGCTGTTCGAAGCCGGCCTGGCGGAAGGTGGCGGCCGCGTCGCCGAACGCGCCGACGCCGGGCAGGATGATGCCGGTCGCGCCGGCCAGGTCGTGCGGCTGCTGAACGATCTGCACGGCCGCGCCGATATGCTCCAGGGCCTTGGCCACGCTGCGCAGGTTACCTACGCCGTAATCAATCAGAGCGATCATTGCAACGATCCTCCTGAGTCAAAGCAAACGGAGCGAAGGATGACCTTCGCTCCGTTACGAGAGTATCCGATACCGTGGCGTCTGCCGGCTTCAGGCCGGTTTCGCGGCCCGGTTGCCGGAGAGACGCCGCAAGAAGCTGCCGATCTCGCCCCTTTCCCACACCACCAGCAGCGGGCTGGCGTTGAAGATGGACGAGTAGGTGCCGCTCAAGATACCGATCAGCAGCGTGATGACGAAGGTGCGCACCGTGACGCCGCCCAGGAGCGCCAGGGCGGTCAGGGTGAAAAGCACGGTCAACTGCGTGTTGATGGAACGATCGAGGGTTTCGATGATGCTGCGGTTGACGATGGTCTCGAAGTCCTGACTGCGGTAGCGGCTGATGTTCTCACGGATGCGGTCGAACACCACGATGGTATCGTGAACCGAGAAGCCGATGACGGTGAGCAGCGCGGTGAGGAAGAGCGAATCCACTTCCCAACCGAGGAAACGCCCGGCGAGCGACATCAGGCCAAGCACGACCAGGACGTCGTGGATGAGGGCAATGATGGCGCAGGCGCCGTAGCGAAACGGATTCGGCACCTTGCGGAAGGCGATCGAGATGTAGATCAGGATGGCGATGGCAGCCAGGCCGACGGCAATGCCGGCGTTGCGCGTCACCTCGGCGCCCACGGCCGGGCCAACGTTGTCGAAGCGCTGTTCCACAAACTCTCCGTAACGCGCGGTAAGACTGGTCTGCAGGGCGGCCTTCTGACTGGCTTCGATGGGCTTGGTGCGCACGATGATCGTGTCATCCGCCGCCGTCGTCGTAGAAGTTTGCACGAGCGCATCGTTGAACCCAGCCTCACTGAAGATCGCCTTGACCTCGGCCGGCTGAATGGCGGTTGTGGGCTGCGTGAAGTGGAGCTGCCACAAGGCGCCGCCGGTGAAGTCAATGGACAGGCGCAGGCCAAACAGGGCGAGCGAGATCAAGCCCGGGATGATGATGAGCAACGACAAACCGAAATACCAGTAACGTCTTCCAACGATATTCAACATGATTCTTCCTCTTAGACTCCAAACCACCAGCGGTTGCGGGACAGGTCCATGTTGTTCATGACCAGGTGCAGGAACGTGCGGGTCACGGTGATTGCGGTGAACAGGCTAACCAGCACACCGATGGCCAGGGTCAACGCGAAGCCTTTGACGATGCTGGCGCCGAAGTTGGAGCCAAACCAGAACAGGATGGCGCAGGTGATGAGCGTGGATGCGTTCGAGTCGCGAATGGACGGCCAGGCGCGGGCAAAGCCGGTGTCAATGGCGGCGCGCAAGGCGCGACCGCCGCGCAGTTCCTCTTTCATGCGCTCGAAGATCAAGATGTTGGCGTCCACCGCCATGCCAACGCTCAGCACAAACCCGGCAATACCCGGCAAGGTCAGCGTGACAGGGATCAACTTGAACAGGGCGAACACCAGCAAGGCGTAGACGATCAGCGCGAGATCGGCCAGCGCGCCGGGCAGGCGGTAGTACAGGAGCATGAAGACAATTACCACCAACAGACCGATGATACCGGCGTTGATGCTCTTGCGCACCGAGTCCTGACCGAGCGTCGGCCCGACCGCCCGGCTTTCAGCCACACGCAGCGGAACGGGCAGCGCGCCGTAGCGCATCTGCACCGACAGGTTGCGGGCTTCTTCGAGCGTGAAACTGCCCGTGATCTGGCCGGTACCGCCGGTGATGGCGGATTGGATGCGCGGTGAGGAGAGCACGGTCTTGTCCAGAACGATGGACAGAATCTTGCCGATGTTGGCGCTGGTGTAATCAGCGAACTTCTTGGCGCCCTCATCGGTCAGCTCGAAGGTGATGAGCGGGGCGTTGGTGGTCTGGTCGAAGGCGATGCCGGCCGTCTTCAGGTCAGCGCCGGTCATGATCGTCCTGTAGATCGTCGTGGGCGTGACTGCGCCCGTGGCCGTCACACCGGCCGTGTTCGTGATGGAACTTGTGTTGGTGACTGCGCCGGTATCATCCAGTGAACCGATCGTGGTGCTGACCCTGACGCCCGGAGTCAAGAACTCCTCGCCCGTCTCGATGAATTCGAGCAAACCGGTGCCCTTGAGCGTTTCAATGGCCTGGTCGGGGTTACTGATGCCGGGCAATTCCACCACAATGCGGCGATCGCCCTGCACCTGGATGAGCGGCTCAGACACGCCGAGGCCGTTGACGCGGTTTTCGACAATTTGCTTGGCCGTCTGCATGGCATCACTGTCAACCGCCTCGCCGGCCGGAACATCGGCCTCCAATAGGACCTGCAGACCGCCGCGCAAGTCAAGGCCTTCCTTGATCTGCAAGTCGCGCGTGCTGGCGGGCTGCCAAAAGACTAAATCAGTAAGCCACTTGGGATGCTGGATTGGGAGGGCAAGGTAAACCCCGATCACAGTTAAGATGACAGTGGTGATCAGAAACCCGGTCGTACGATCTCGCATGAACTCAAAATCTCCTCACGGTTCGATTGCAGTGTTGGCTGCCTGACAAACAAGGCGATTATAGTCGACGCCCTATGTCCTGTCAAAACAACCGCCTACAATCGTTCTCTCACCCTCTCACCCTCTCACCCTCTCACCCTCTCACCCTCTCACCCTCTCACCCTCTCACCCTCTCACCCTCTCACCCTCACACCCACTCACCCTCACACCCACTCACCCACACACCAGCTATACAACTCACAAGA
>JAYRVL010000016.1:0-2756 GCA_041918575.1 Anaerolineae bacterium
AGTGTCATAGGCAATGTCATCGCGTGGTCCTTGTCAATTGATCTATCCCAGGCTGGCACACGGGGCATTGGAGCACCTCGGCCGTTTGCTGGAGCAGCGCCGCGGTCAAACCGGCGGCGGGCAGCGGCTTGAACCCCACCGCGCCGCAGCGGCAGGCGTACCAGCCGCCGACCAGCGAGAGCCAGGGCGCGCCGACGGTCAGGTCCATCGCCTCCACGCCGCAGCGCCAGCGGGCGTTGGTGATCAGGCGCCGGCAGCCCAGGCCGGCCAGGCGCTCGGCATACGCGGCCAGGTGCGTGCAGTGCCGCATCAAAAGCACGGCCGCAGAGATGCCCGCCGGCAGCGGCCAGGTGAGCGCATCCGCGCAGATGACAGTGAGATTGGCAGGCAGCGGCGCCGGATCGGTCTGCGCCAGCACCGTCACCTGCCGTTCCAGCGCCATTACCTGGCGGCACTGCTGCGCCATGCGCCGCGCCAGGCGCAGATCCCCCGCGCCGATGTCCAGCACCACGTCATCGGGCCGGATGAACGCCAGGGCGTCCGCGTACGTGGTTTCGTCATACGGCGCCCAGGCGTTCTCCCAATCGGCCGCTGTCCATGCACCCCGCTTCATGGCCCGTCACTCGCGCAGCGGTCGGCGTTTTTCCAGGTCGTACAACCCATAGGCCGCGGCCAGAATCTCGATCGGGTGGCGGCTGGGCTTGTGCGTGCCGTGCTCGAGCTGCCAGCGGCAGGTCTCCGAATCGCAGGCGGTGATGGTGGCCTCCTCGCCCTGTTCGCGCACGAAGCGGAACAGCTCTTCGCCCACGTCCATGCCGATCTGGTACTTCTCCACTTTGTAGCCGTAGGTGCCGGCGATGCCGCAACAGCGGGCGTGGCTCTCGCGCACATCCAGGCCGGGGATCATTTCCAGGATTTCCAGCGCCGGCTTGCCTACGCGATGCGCCCGGTATTGGCAAGGCGCATGATACGGCAAGACCATCTCGATGTTCTTGAAATCAGTCTTGAACTCTCTCTTGTCAACCAGCTCGTGCAGCCACTCGAAGATGTCCCAGGCGCCCATCTTGAGCTGTTCACTGGCCGCGTCCTGCATGTCCAGCAACTCCGGCGCCTCCTCCTTGAGGGTCAGGGTGCAGCTGGTGCTGGTACCCACGACGGGCAGGCCACGGCCGGCGTAGTCGGCCAGGGAGCCGACGTTGCGCTCGTGGTAGCTGCGGGCAGCATCGAACTCGCCGTTGCTGAGCATGGGCAGGCCGCAGCAGTTCTGCGGCGGCACGATCACCTCATAGCCGTGATGCTCGAACACGAGCACGGCCGCCTTGCCGATGAACGGTTCGTAGTACATGGTGGCGCAGCCGTGGAAGTAGACCACCTTCTTGTCCGCATGCAGGCGCTGACCCGCGGTGCGCTTCAGCCAGTCGCCGAAGGTGCCTTCGGTGCTCCAATGCGGCAGCGGCGCCTGGCGCGCGATGCCCATCACCTTCTCGGCCATGAAACGGCTGAAGGGGTTGTGCATCGCCAGGTTGGCCAGGGCCGGCGCGTAGCTGCCCACCTTGCCCAACGTCTCATTGCGCCCCAACAGGCGATTGCGCAGGGGGATGCCGTGTTCGGCCGCCATCTGGGCGCGGGCGCGGGCGTTGATCTCGGCAATGCGCACGCCGGTAGGGCACACCTCATTGCAGACCCGGCAGCCGGAGCAGTAGTCCACCGAATGATCGGGCGAATGGGGCTGGCCGTTCTCGCGAAAGCGCTGCGCCTGCGGCCCGGAATACTTAGGCCCGTGAAACTGATCGGTCACCGCGGCCACAGGGCAGTAGCTCGTACAGATGTTACACTTGATGCACTCGTCCAGCGATTCGCCGACCGAGTGCCAGGAAATCGTGTGCATATGGATCGTCCATGTTCGAAAAAAATAAAAGGATCAAGCGCCAGGCCCGCGACCCTACGCGGCCTGCAGAAGCTGCATCGCCGCGGCGCGGCCGCTGGCAATGGCCACTCCTTCCAGGCTGCGCTCCTGGATGTAATCCCCGCCGGCCAGCAGGCCGCCGGCCGCCCACAGGTTGCCGTACACCGGCGCGCCCGCGGCATCGAGCGGCTGCCAGGCGCTGTTGACCGCCACACCGCCGCTGAAAACCGGGTGCCCCTGCGGGGCCATGAACTGCGGCCGGAACCATTGGTGGCGCTGCTGCGGCGCAGTCAACGGCAGGTCGAAGATCACTTCCCACACCCGACCCAGGTGGTCGCTGTTGAAACCGCCGCCCAGGATGCCGCCCGTCGCCAGCAGGTATTTCGCGGCCCGATGCTTGAGCGGCCGCGCGCTGGTGGAAGTCTCCACCCACTGAATGTTGCCCGCGCTGGCGTGAAAGCCGATCGCTTCCATGCCAATCTCGACCCGCACGCCCAGCCCTTCCACCTTTCTGCGCAAGGCGCTGTGCAGGCGAATGCCCGGCACGCTCGGCGGCAGGGTGGGAATTTCGAAGACCACCGCGCCGGTCTGGCTGCGCAGCGCGTCCAGCACGCGGTTGTGATGATCCATGCCCAGGATGGCCGGCAGGCCGATGCGCTCTCCCGGCCTGACCAGGCGCTTCAACTCAGCGCCCAAGCGGGCCGCCGCGGCCGCATCGTCGAGCGCGTGAGCCAACTGCACCGTGTTGCGGTCATGCTGGCGGCTGAGCAGGCTGAGCGGCAGGAAGGCCGCGCGCGCGGCAAAGCCCAGTTTGTTCAGGTTGGCCGCGATCAGCTCCGGGTAGAAATCG
>JAYRVL010000017.1:0-6286 GCA_041918575.1 Anaerolineae bacterium
CCAGGTTTTCGATCAAGGCATCGCGCGCGACCGGCGCCAGGTCGAGCAGTTGAAAGCGCGTGAGCGCCCAGGCCAGGGCAAGGCCGGTGAGCGAGAAGGAGATCGGCGTCAGATCGAAACCGGGGAATGGGTTGAGATCGAGGATGTAGGAGAGATTGCTGATGATGGGGAACGCGGCGGCCAGGATGAGCGCGGCAGCCTGACGTTGGTAGAGCGCCGGGAAGCGGATGAGGGCGCGCAGCATGAGCACCGTGGCGATCATGAGGACCAGGTAGCTGTGGGCGACGGCTAACCAAAACCAGGGGCCGTGTCCGTAGATGAGGCCGTTGTTGGGCACAGGGGTGAAAGTGGTCCACACCCAGTGGTGCCAATGGTTGGTGGCAGCCATGATGACGGTGAGGAAGGGCACGATGCCCAGCAGGGGGCGATAGCGCGGCGGCATCCAGGCGGACTGCTGCGTAAAATCGAGCGTGAAGAGCAGATAGAAGATTGGCGTGCTGTAGGTGCCCAAGTAGGCGACCACAGACCAGAAGATCTTGCTGGCAATTGGCACGGAGGCCGCTTCGATGCCGGCGGCCAGGGACCAAATCGCCACAGCCACGAAAAGGGCGCACAGAGGCAGAGCGCCCGGCGTGCGACGGCGCAGCCATACGGCCCGCAGCAGAATGATCAGCAGGGCGACGGTGAAGAACGAAATGGCCGAATAGAGCGAAAAGTGCCACATCATGATATCTGTGCGTCCACCGGAAAACGAGCGTCTCGTGACAACTATGACGCATCAGCCGCCCCGTGGGTGCGACGTACTTGCGCCTGGTGCGCTGCCATGGGCGTGGACGATCCTGTCTGCATCCGGTTCAACTGGATTATCTGTAGCATACGCCAAATGGCAAAATACGTCCAATCTGAAATGCCGATGTGACAGATCGAGCGGCCTGGCCTATAATTCGCCGCGGTATCCTCTCAATCATCCGGGTAGACGGCGGCCGCAGACCGCGTGCAAGCCTGGGCCGGATGCACAGGAAAACAAGGCGCAAGGGGAAATGTCAACATGCCGGAACTGCCTGAAGTCGAAACCATTGCCCGCGAGTTACGCCGGGACCTGGTGGGAAAGCGCATTGTGGATGTCGAGGTGCGTTGGGAGCGCACCGTGGCGACGCCGGCCGCGGCTGAACTGAAGCCGGCGCTGGTGGGGCGCCAGATCATGGGCGCGGATCGCCGGGGTAAATACCTGCTCTTTCCCCTCTCCGGCGAGCAGACGCTGATCATACATCTGCGCATGACCGGGCAGTTGCACGTGGTTGGCCCACAAGCAACGTCCGATAAACATACGCACCTGGTGGTGACGCTCGATTCGGGCCGGCGCCTTTTCTTTCGCGACATGCGCAAGTTCGGCCGGGTTTACGTGGTGAAAGACCCATCGGTGATTCTGGGCGAGTTAGGCCCTGAACCGCTCAACCCTGACCTGACTCCGTCGCAGTTGGCGAGCCGCCTGGCCGGGCGCAAAGCGCCGATCAAAAGCCTGCTGCTCGACCAGCGCCTGGTGGCCGGCATTGGCAACATCTACGCGGATGAGATCCTGTTTGCGGCCGGTGTTGATCCGCGGCGCGCCGGCGGCGATTTGCACATGAATGAGATTGCGCGCATCCACACCGTGACGCGCCAGGTGTTGGCCCAGGCCATCTTCGACCATGGCAGCAGCCTGCAGAACTATCAACGCCCTGGCGGCGCCAAAGGGCAGAACCAGGAGCGGCACCAGGTTTTCCGGCGCACGGGCAAGCCGTGTACGCGCTGTGGAACGGCGATTGTGCGCGTGGTGATCGGACAGCGGGCCACCCATTTCTGCCCGCAGTGCCAGCATTGAGGTTGATCAACGCAACCGCGGCGGTCCACAGGGCAGCGATTGAAATCGCACCTGACGGGCGTGCCGCCGGGTGTCTGCCTGCGTGGACACTGCGCCGACCGACGCTGGCTGATCGAGAGCCGTTACGCTCAGGCCAGCGGGGTGCGCTTGGCAGCGTTGAACTGCGCCAGTAATTCCTGCTCGCGGGCGCTGGCGGCCTGTTTGCCCTCAGCCAATGCCTGGTTGATGCGCTCACGCACCTGGGTCTGTAGATCATCGCCAGAGGCCGGCGTCAGCAGGAGACCGGCCACGTAACCGGTTGCCATGCCAAGACCGATACCTACCACAAATCCGAGTATTTTTTTCATGTTTCGACACTCTTATTCTCTGCGCTTGTATTTTCGATCCCGCCTATTATACACCGATCCGTCGGAGACGAACAAACCCGCAATTCCAGGTGACGACGCATCGAAGTTCGCCGCACGGCGCGATTCCTCTGCGGCCCCTGCGGTGAAATACGTTGGGAATTGCTATGAACGAACAAGCCGCCGCAGGACTGCGGCGGCTTGTCTGTTGATTGACGGTTCGATCGGGGATCAGCGGTCGTTGCTGCGATTGAGCAGCCCTTGCAGCAGAAAACCGAGACCGGCGAGGATGATGAAGATCGGCCACAGGCGGGCCAACTGCTGCGCCAGGTCGCCTTCGATGACGCCGGTGGTGTAGGCAAAGCCCACGGCCGCCACGGCCAGACCGATGAACGCCCACAGGAGCTGGCCCCAGCGTCGCCAGTGAAAGAGCCAGTTGATGCCGCTGCTGAGGCCGAGCAGGAACGGGAAGATGGGCCAGGCAACTTCCCATTCCTGGCCGAACCAACCGAGGTTGTACCAGCCCAGGAAGAAGACGCCGAGCAGGGTCAGAAAGATGGCGCCGCCCAGGTCATCGGGGTCGGCCGTGGGGGTGGTGAAATAGCGGATGATCAGGGCGATGCCGCCGATGACCAGGAAAACGGGCCAAAAAACCTCCAGGCGAAAGCCAGGCACGTTCAGGTTCTGCAGCAAGAACCAAACGCCAACCAGGATCAGAATGATGGCGGGAATGATCGGTCTTGCACGTGATGAGTCATTCATGTTTTTCCCCCTCTGCCACGAACGGATGGATGCAGAAGCCTGGCTCACGCGAGAAGCCAGGCCTTTTTGTCAACAGCCCGACTTCGCAGGGAAGCCGGGCTGCTGGCGTTGTCAGATGGTTGATCCGCTGGTTGGCGCAACCGCCTGCTCGGCGGGCGCTTCGGGGATGACGATCAAGGCCAGGATATAGAGCATCACGCCCACTCCCACGGTGGAGAGCGAGGCAATCACCCACACGATGCGCACCAGGCTGGGGTCGAGGCCGAGGTACGCGGCCAGGCCGGCGCACACGCCGCCGATCATGCGGTTGCTGCGGCTGCGCAGCAGGGCGCGATCCCCGCGCACGATGCTCTTCCAATCCACGCCGCGGCCGGTGATGCCGAGCAGCATGATGATGCCCACACCGATGAGCACGGCCGGCCAGAACAACTGCCAGAAAGTGCGCCACAGGGCGCGCAGGGGGATGATGTCGAAATTGCTCAGCAGGAAGAGAATGCCGGCGGTGATCAGGATGCCGCCCCACAGCAGGCCGCGGTTGCTGTCGCGGCTGGCCCAAGCGCGCACATCGGCTCCACGCCGGGATACTGGCGGCTTGTTGGCGGCATGTTCGGGCGTCTCCTCCGGCAGCACCACTGCCATGATGATGTAGGCCAGCGCGCCGGCGCCGCCGAACAAAACCGAAAACAGCCAGACAATGCGAATGAGGGTGGGGTCAACCCCAAGATATTCGGCCAGACCACCGGCCACCCCCGCCACCTGGCGGTCGGTGCGTGAACGGTAGATGCGATGCGGTTCCTCGCGCGGCGTCCCTTCGATGATCACCGGTTGTTGATTCATTGTCGTGTACTCCTTGACACTCGTTTAGCAATATGTCCGGACTATTTCGTCGTCCGGTGTGCGTTTCTCGATCATGCACTCAGCCTGCAATACGCAGAACCTGGGAGAGAAGTTGCAAACGAGGAAAAAACGAGAGCAATTGAAATCGCGCCTGACGGGCGTTCCGTCGGGCGTCCACCTGCGTGGACGCAATCCGGGTCGGCGCAGGCCGACCGCGCGGCGGAACGCCTCTCGCCCCGAATGAATTCGGGGCAATGACAAAAGAAGCCCTTGCCGGGTATTGCCGGCAAGGGCTTCTTGGTTGAATTGACTGCCAGCTTCAGGCAGGCAGCGGCGCCGGCGCGCCGGGTAGGGCGCTGCGCGGCTCCCGGCGTTCGTCGCTTGGGCGGAGGGCGGGTACAGAACCCGCGCTGCCCGGCAACGGTCCGCGAGGAGTGGAAGGCGCCGGTTCCGGCAGGTCGGACAGCAGCGCCACAAACTCATCGTGCGAGAGTGTCTCTTTCTGAATGAGCGTCTTTGCCAGCATGTCCAGCTTGTCGCGATAGGTGGCCAAAACCTCTTTGGCCCGCGCATACGCCTCGTTGACGATACGGCGCACCTCATGGTCAATATCTTCGGCCACATCCTCGCTGTAGTTGCGTTGTTCGGTGATTTCACGCCCCATGAAGATCATGTCCTCTTTGCGACCAAAGACCATAGGGCCAAGTCGGGGACTCATGCCGTACTGCGTCACCATTGCGCGCGCCATCTTGGTCACCCGGTCCAGGTCGCCGGCCGCGCCGTTGGTGATGTCGGTGAAAACCAGGGCCTCGGCCGCGCGGCCGCCCAGGGCCATGGCCAATTCGTCCTCGAACTTCACCCTGCTCTTGAGCAGATTGTCATTCTCCGGCACCGCCATCGTATAGCCCAGGGCCATGCCGCGCGAGATGATGCTGATCTTGTGGATGGGGTCGCAAGTTGGCAGCATGTGCCCCACCAGGGCGTGACCCGCCTCGTGATAGGCAATGATCTCTTTCTCGCGGTCCGAGATGATGCGGCTGCGTCGCTCCGGCCCCGCCATCACCCGCTCCACGGCTTCCTGCAATTCAGGCATGCCGATCTTGCGCTTGTTGCGCCGCGCGGTTAGGATGGCGGCTTCATTCAGCAGGTTTTCCAGGTCTGCGCCGACAAAGCCCGGGGTTTGCCGCGCCAGCGACTCCATCTCCACATCGGTCGCCAGCGGCTTGCCTTTGGCGTGAACTTCCAAAATCGCCTTGCGCCCCCTCATGTCGGGCCGGTCCATCACCACCTGGCGGTCGAAACGGCCAGGGCGCAGCAGCGCGGGGTCCAGAATGTCCGGCCGATTGGTGGCCGCGACGACGATGATATTGGTGACAGTGTCGAAACCATCCATCTCGACCAGGATTTGATTGAGCGTCTGCTCGCGCTCATCATGACTGCCGCCCAGGCCGGCCCCGCGCTGGCGGCCCACCGCATCAATTTCATCAATGAAGATGATGCATGGGCTGTTGCGCTTGGCCTGCTCGAACAAGTCACGCACACGGCTGGCGCCCACGCCCACGAACATCTCCACGAATTCGGAGCCGGAGATCGAGAAGAAGGGAACGCCCGCTTCGCCGGCCACCGCCTTCGCCATCAGCGTCTTGCCGGTGCCGGGTGCGCCGACCATCAGCACGCCTTTGGGGATGCGCGCGCCCAGGGCCACGAACTTCTGCGGTTCTTTCAGGAATTCCACCACTTCCTGCAGCTCCTGCTTGGCCTCATCCGCGCCGGCCACATCGGCAAACGTCACGGTGGGCTTGTCGCCGGTGAACATGCGCGCCCGGCTCTTGCCAAAGGCCATCGCTTGATTGTTCCCCCCCTGCGCCTGGCGCAGCAGGAAGAAGAAGAGCGCGCCAACGAACACCAGCGGCAGCAAACTGCCGAGGAACGTCAGCCAATTGCCCACATCGCTAGGCGGGTCCACGCGCAAATCGAGCCGCTTGAGTTGATCGGCCGTCACCCCCAGGCTGGTCAACTGCTCCGTCAGGCCCACAAGCGGTTCCTTACGTGAAATAATCGTCTGTTCGCTGGCCTTACAGGCCTTTTCGGTTGTAGTCTGGCCTTCGACGCACAGACGCACGCGCACCTCGTCGCCGGCAACCGAGATCGAGGCTACTTTGCCCTGTTCGATCCATTCAGCAATGGTGGAGATTTCCTCTGTTTCAACCTGGCTGGTCTGGGGGAACAGGCTGAAGAAGAGCGCCACCAGAGCCACCAGGATCAGTAGATACACAAAACCGTTCTTCGTCCAATTGGCGTTCAAGGAGTCCTCCCCGTCCGGCTAATGTGAGTTGGCTGCCGGCCGGCGGCTGTTGACAACCGTAGCGGCATTATACCAGAAACCCATCAAATACGCTAGCTGTTTACCTTACAATCAAATTTACTCGGCGCAACCCGCCCATGCAAGCCTTGAAGACCTTCAGGAATTCCAAATGTGACC
>JAYRVL010000018.1:0-3335 GCA_041918575.1 Anaerolineae bacterium
AGATCAAGCCGAAAACGACATGATCGTTGACCTCCTGCGCAACGACCTCTCGAAAGTCTGCCGCCCCTTCAGCGTGCAAACGCCGGAGTTGTTCACCGTCGAAACCTACGCCACGGTTCATCACCTGGTCTCCACCGTAGTGGGCCAACTGCGCCCTGAGCTGAACGCCGTAGACCTCCTGCGCGCCTGCTTTCCCGGCGGCTCGATCACCGGCGCGCCCAAGGTGCGCGCCATGCAGATCATCGCAAGCCTGGAGCCAACCCCTCGCGGCATCTACTGCGGCAGCCTGGGCTACCTGGGCTTCGACGGCGCGTTCGACAGCAGTATCGCCATCCGCACCGCCGTGGCCGGCGCTTCCGAGCTGAGTTTTGGCGTGGGCGGCGGCATCGTGGCCGACAGCGACCCGGCCGCCGAGTATGCTGAGACCCTGCACAAAGCGGCCGGGCTGCTGGCCGGGCTGACCTGGCCCGGAGAAGACCGCACATGACCTTGATTTATGTCAATGGCGAACTACTTGCCGATCCAAGCGCCCAGGTTTCAGCACAGGACCGGGGTTTTCTGTTGGGCGACGGCCTGTTCGAGACGTTGGCCGTTTACCACGGCCACATCCTGGGGCTGGAGCAGCACCTGGCCCGCTTGCAGCGCGGCGCCGGCGTGCTCGGCTTCGATCCTCCCTCCGCCGCGGAACTGACCGTCGCCCTGCGGCGCACCCTGGTCGCCAATGGCCTGCAGGCGCAGGACGCCATGCTGCGCCTGACCGTGTCGCGCGGCGTCGGCCCGCGCGGCCTGCTGCCGCCCGCTCAGCCAACGCCAACCGTGGTCATCAGCGCCGCGCCCCGGGCTGCCGCAGCTCCTGTCTCGCAGAGCGCCATCACCGTCCCCTTTCGCTGGGATGCCGCCTCCCCCCTGGCCGGGCTGAAAACGCTCAGTTCTCTGCCGCACATCCTGGGGCGCCGGGCGGCGCAAGCGGCCGGCGCCGGCGAAGGCATTTTCCTCAACCATGCCGGTCACCTGGTCGAAGGCTGCGCCAGCAACCTCTTCTGGGTGCAGGACGGTGTTCTCTGCACCCCCAGCCTGGCCTGCGGCCCGCTGCCGGGCGTTACGCGCGCGTTCGTCCTGACCCTGGCGGCCGATCTCCATCTGCCGGCGCGCGCAGGCGAGTTCACCCGCACCGACCTGCTGCAAGCCAGCGAGGCCTTTCTGACCAATTCGCTCATCGAGATCGCGTCGCTCACCTGCTGCGATGGTCAGCCTGTTGGCGCCGGCGAACCTGGCCCGATCACCGCCCGCCTGCAAACCGCGTTTCGCGAGTTGGTGGCAATGTTGTCCTGCGGCGCGCTTTCGGTTACAATGACGTCTCAGTAAGGACACGAGAACGCGATGCTTTTGGCGCCTCCGTGCCTTGAAGACATCTTCATCAGGAACTGGCTATGGCTGATCCAACCCTTCTCATCACGTTGATCATCGTTCTCTTGAGCGCGCTGCTGGGCGCGTATCTCGGCGGCAGGCGCCGCGACCGCTGCCTGGTTCATTTCGAGCATAATCTGGTCAACGTCGAGCTGCTCGAGCAAAAACAGATTTGGGGCCATCTGCACGTCGAAGCAACCGGCATCGAACTGAACTACGTCAGCGATCATCGCGACGCGCAGGAGCACATCGAGACGACCTATCTCCTCTACAAAGACGAGTTTCCCCAAATCCGGGCCATCTACCGCTACTGCGACGACATGGATGAGCACCAGATGAAGGAACGCCAGGCCATGATTGACCGGGTGTTCCATCCCCGCCCCTGGGCGCGACTGCGCCGGCGTGTGCGCAATTTCATCAGCCTGGCATCCGATTCTCTCGGTCAGGCCATTGGCGTCATCATCGGCAGCACCAAGGCGCGGGGATCGAAATACTTCACGGAAGAAAGTCAGGAATACTTCACCAGCCTGGGCAGCCACCTGATCGGCTACGCTGGCACCGATTACGACCCCCTCCTGGAACGCTACGTGGGCGTCAAAGTTGTCGTCGAGTTGAACGAAGGGGACGTCTCGCACGAACATGTCGGCATCCTGTGCGACTACACCGCCGATTTCCTGGAAATGCTGGACGTGCATTTCCCTGCGCCCCAAAAGCATCCCCTGGCCGCGCCCAACGCCGGGCTGGAAACCCCTTTCCTGCGCGCCAACCGCGCCGGCAAATCGCTCTACATCGTCAACGCGAACAAAAACTCCATCCTCCTGCAAACCATCAGCGCGGCCGAACAGGAGATGCCGGTCAACGCCGTGATCGAAGCCGGCGAAGACCTGGCCCTGGAACTGCCTGCAGAGATGGCCAGTCTTGACATCGAACTGGACGCCAAGATCGTGCGCCCTCTCGATTTCATCATTCCCCGTGCGCGTGCCCTCATCCGCCACAAAGCCGAACGCTACGATCCTGACCAGGTGTTCGGCATCAGCTTCGGTCTCACATTCGACTACACGCCGGAGGAAAAGAAACTGCAAGCGGCGCTCGACAGCGATCCCGACGATGCCGCCAGCGCCGTGGCCCTGGGTCAGCTCCTGTTCCGCCGCGGCCGCCTGAACGAAGCCGAACGCTGGTTCAACTATGCGCTGGAGCGCCGCGAACACCTGGCCGACCAGGGCAAACTGGCCGAACGCCAACTGCGCTACATCAAGCTCAAGCGCAGCGAGTTCTATCGCTGAAGAGTTCACCATCATGCAAGATACCCTGCCGCTCGTCATCGTCAGCCATGCCCTGCCGGCTGACTGGCTGGCCTCGCTGGCCGGCCGCTGTCGTGTCATCGGCCCCGCAGGCGACCCGGCCGCAGAGCGCCCGGCCGGGCCTCTGGCGCCTGAGCTGCTGCCTCACCTGGCGCAGGCCGAAGGACTCCTGACCCTGCTCACCGTGCCGGTTGACGAAACGCTGCTGGCGCAGGCCCCGCGGCTGCGCGTGGTCAGCAACATGGCCGTTGGCGTGGACAACATCAGTCTACCGGCCTGCACGCGCCGCGGCATCCCGGTGGGCCACACCCCCGGCGTGCTGACCGACGCCACCGCCGACCTCACCCTGGCCCTGCTCCTCTCCATCGCCCGCGGGCTGCCAACCGCCGCCGCCGATGCGCGCGCCGGCCGTTGGGGCGCCTGGATGCCCACGCGCTGGCTGGGCGCTGACCTGGCCGGCGCCACCCTGGGCGTCATCGGCCTGGGCCAGATTGGCGCCGCGGTGGCGCAGCGCGGCCGCGCCTTCGGCCTCGACATCGTCTACCACAACCGCCAGCCCCGGCCCGACCTGGACACCCGCCTGGCCGCAACCTGGCTGCCGCTGGCCGACCTGCTGCAGCGCAGCGA
>JAYRVL010000019.1:0-3260 GCA_041918575.1 Anaerolineae bacterium
CCGGCGCTTCTTCCGCAAGAAGTACGATGCGCAGCAGGTGCTGGCGAAGTTCGCCATCACCGCGCGCGATGAGACCGACCTGGACGCGTTGACGGGTGAGCTGGCCCGCGTGGTGCAGGAGACGCTGCAGCCGGAGGGGGTGAGCGTGTGGCTGAGGGGACCTACTGTGGTGAGAGGAAAGAACGCCAACGAGCAAGATCGATAGCTCGATCGTCGCGGCTGGCCAGGTGCAGGCCCGCGTGGATTGATTTCTCGCCTAACGCTTGCACCAGCGCTCCGGGCAAGGATGACAGCGTAACGTGGTTCAGCAGGAAGCGAATAGCACCCTGATCGCTCAAGAGGAAAGATACCAGCCTATCCTCAACCTTTTCCCAATCCCGATAGCTCAACCGTCCCACTGAACGCCGAATCAGCGTTTGCTCGATGGTCAGCAACCGTCCGCGCACCAGCGATGGATAGCGAAGTCCTGCCGCCGCCCAATCCGCCAAGACATGATCGTACGGTCCCACGTTGCCTATCTGCGAGGTGATTCCGGCAGCAACCACGTCTGGTCTGGCCAGATTGTAGGAATCACTACTCACGATCAACGCAGGTCGCACCTTGCCGCCCGTCAGATCGCTGTACTCATAGGGCACGGCAATGATGTCACCACGACGATATGGCATCGCGTACCTCATCTGCTATCCAGTCATCAGGCATGGCCTGCCAGTCTTCTTGCATGGAGGCTACCGACAGCCAGTAATCTTGGCGCAGCGCACCATCATCTCGTTCGAACAACAGCGCCAGCGCCTGTTCCACGACCGCGGCGTCGGTGACGCCGTATGTCTGCGCTAATTGGCGTAGCTGGCGCGCCGTAGTTCGTGTTAAAGCCAGTGAAAACTCTACCTGAGCCATTGTCATGACTACGACCTCTCCTTTGTCAAAGCCGCCCTGGAGTTGGCTGAGTGCTTCGGCACGTTACCTACAATGATCGGATTATAGCATAGATGCCCAGGGCATGGAAACGCCGCAAACTCCGCAAGGTGGTCGCCGAATGCGAGAACTGGACGCACGTCGGCGTCGGCAAGTACCACCCGCTCCATGGCTTCGTCCGGCACATCCACCCATTCGGCCATGCTGTCGAGCAGTGCTACGAATGCCTCGATGTCTGTGCGTGCGATCCGGCGTTCGGCCAATTTCTCGATGATTCACGTCCTTTCTCAGTGCGCTATAGGTGACAATTGTTTCGTCGGCATTATAACACACCCATGCTGGGGCCGGAAAGCCTCGAAATGCCCGCCATAGGTCAGTTCTGGGCGTGCGAAATGGCTGGAATCTTATGTTCACCAGCTTCGTAACGCGTGTCGTAACGAATGGCAGACGGTCGGGTAGTATCCTGTAGCCCAGGAGATAAACCATGAGCACAATAACTCGACTATCGGTTCAACCAACGCCTGGTCGCGGCCTGGATGTATCTGGCCCGCCTGGCATGCCCGTGATCGGGAACACGCTGCAGTTCCAGCGCAACCCGCTGGGATTCCTGATGCGCACCGCGGCCGATTACGGCGACGTGGCCCGCTACCGGTTGGGCAACATCGCCTTCTACCAAATCAACCACCCGGACGGCGTGCAGCGCGTGTTGCAGGACAACCATCACAACTACGTCAAAGGTGACCTGTTCGACATCATCCGCCGGGTGGCGGGCGACGGCCTCTTCACGAGCGAGGGGGCACTATGGCAGCGCCAGCGACGCCTCATGCTGCCGGCCTTTCACCGCCGCCGCATCGCCGGCTTTGGCGAGATCATGACCGGCCGCACGCTGGACATGCTGGCACAGTGGGAACAACGCGCCGACCCCGGCCAGCCGCTCGACGTCGCCGAGGAGCTGACCGGCCTGACCATGGCCATCATCAGCGAGACCATGTTCGGCGCCCGCTTGCCGGCTGACGGCCCGGCGGCGCAGCTGCGCCGCCGGGCTGTCAGCCAGGCCATCGGTGTGATTCTGGCCGACGTCAACTTTCGCTTCCAGGTGCCCTTCTACCCCTCCCTGCGCTGGCCCACCCCGCGCAACCGGCGGGCGCTGACCGCCATGCGCACCGTGGACGACGTGGTGCTAGGCATCGTCGGGCAGCGGCGCCGCAGCGGCGAGGAGCGAGACGATCTGCTGGGCATGCTGATGGAGGCGCGTGATGAAGGGACAGGGCAGGCTATGAGCGACAAGCAGTTGCGCGACGAGGTGGTCACCATCTTCCTGGCCGGCCATGAGACCACCGCGGTGCTATTGACCTGGGTGTTTTACCTGCTATCCCAGCACCCCGACGTGGAGACCAGACTGCATGCCGAGTTGACCGAGGTATTAGGCGGCCGCACACCTGGCGTGGCCGATGTGCCAAACCTGCACACCGCCCGTATGGTGATTGACGAGACGCTGCGGCTCTACCCGCCGGCCTGGATCACCAATCGGCAAGCTGTGGCCGCGGACGACGTCTGCGGTTACCACATTCCGGCCGGCGCCGTCGTAGGCATCAGCCCGTATGTCATGCACCACTTACCGGCCTACTGGCCCGATCCAGAGCGCTTCGACCCCCAGCGCTTTGCGCCCGATGCGGTGCATGAGCGGCCGCGCTTTGCGTACATGCCCTTCGGCGGCGGCCCGCACCAGTGCATCGGCAACAGCTTTGCCCTGATGGAAGCGACGCTGCTCCTGGCCACCGTGGCCCAGCGCTACCGGCTGCGCCTGCCGGTTGGCGCGGTGGTGACGCCCCAGCCGAAAGCGACCCTGCGGCCGGCCGGCGGGCTGCCGATGCTGCTGGATCCAAGGTGAATAGATGAGAAAACAGGGAGAGGTAATGAACGCCTTGAACAAATGGAACCGAAAAATACATCGCTGGCTGGGACTTCCCTTTATGCTGGCCTTCATCGTATTGGTGGTCACCGGCCTCAGCCAGGGGGACGCTTTCGAGTTGCCCGGTTGGCTGGCTGGTGTGGCGATCGGTTCGCTGCTGGGATTGCTGCTGACCGGCGTGACCATGTTTGTGCAGCATTATTGGGGCCGCTGGCGGCGTGCCAGGCGGAGTAGTCATTGATCAGGGCTTCGCAAAACGATGCGATGGCCATCGGAAGGACAGTTATGAGAGATGAACGTCGTTTTGACCGCGGCGCCTGGCTGACCCTCGCCGTCGCCTGTGGCTGGAGCCTGGCTGTGATCGCTTTTTCGCTGTACGTCTACAGATTCCCGACCGACGGCTGGCAATACGGCTCGGCCGACAACCGCCAGGGCG
>JAYRVL010000020.1:0-1624 GCA_041918575.1 Anaerolineae bacterium
CCTGCGCCTGCGCCTGACGCCGCGCCTGCGCCTGACGCCGCGCCTGCACCTGACGCCGCGCCTGCGCCTGACGCTGCGCCCGCGCCTGACGCTGCGCCTGCGCCCGGTCCGACGGCGGACGCCGCGCCTCGCACCAGCAGCCTGGAGAGCCTGCTGGCCGGCCGCCGCCCCCTGGTCGGCGTTGGTCGCCAGGCCACCCTGCGTGAGGCGCTGCAGGTGATGCTGGAGAACGGCTTTGCCCAGGTTCCGGTCCTGGACCAGGACGGCCTGCTCAGCGGCGTGCTGACCTTGACCGCGATCCTGCGCCTGTACTACCACACCGAAGGGGCCGTTGACCTGTTCGATCTCGACGTAACGCACTGCCTGGAGCCGGCGGTCACCGTGGATGTCAGCGCTGACCTGTTCCGCGCCGTGGACAGCCTGGCCACCCCGCGCGTCAGCGCGGTCTTTGTGCTGGCGGAGGGCAGGCCGGTCGGCATCCTGACCGGCAAAGACATGACGGCGTTCTTCCGCGCCCTGTTCGAAGGCATCATCCTCGTCGAACGGGTGGAGACGATCCTGAACGAGCAGATCAGCCGGGCCTTTCCGAGCGAAGAGGCGCTCAACGCCGCGGCCATCCTGGCCTATGGCGCTGACCGCAAAGACCCAAGCCGGCCGCAGCGCCACCCGCACCGGGTATCGCTGGCCGACAAGATGGTTTTGATCTGCGAGGGCCACAACTGGCCGCTCTTCGAGCCGGCGCTTGGCCCGCGTGAAGCCTTCATGCACCTGATGGAACGGGTGCGCCGGGTGCGCAACAACGTGATGCACTTCCGCGGCGACCTGGGCGCGCTGGAGCGCGACGCCCTCGATCAGGCCTACAGTTGGCTGCTGCGCCGCACGCAGACGCCGCCGCCGGCCGCAACGGGCAATCATCATAGTCAGCGGGAGTCGCCCCCGGCGTCCGGGGCATCGCCCGTGGGCGGCAATCCCTACTTCATGCTCATGCAGCGCCCGCTCCGCACCAGCGTACTGACGTGAACGCGCCTGCAGGCCAGCCCGTGTTCTCCTGCAAGTGGCCGCCAAACACCCGGATGCGGTTTGGGATGTCGTCCGTGCTGCTGTATGAGAGTGGAGCACATGCATACCCGGAGATGCCCATGAACACACCCAACCATCTCGCCCTCCTCATCGCCGCGCTGCAGCCCGGTGAAACCGCCATGCTGGCCGACCAGGTCGCCATGACCGCCGCGCTGCTGGATCGCGGCCTGCCGGCCGACCGCATCCTGGCCCTGCAGGGCCAACTGGACAGCCCTCGGGTAACCGCGTTCCTGCAGGTGGCCAGTCGGCGCGTGGCGGGATGGAATGATGGTTCGGTCTTCGTCCACGTCAGCGGCCACGGCTTCTTCGCCGGGGACACGCCCGCAACCGCGCGGCCGGGCCTGCTCTTCGCCGAGACGGAGGACGTGACCGACGACAACCACCTGTTGTGGGACGACTTCTTCGCCGTGCTGGCGCTGCCGGCCGGGGTCGGGCTGACGCTCTTGCCCGACCTCTGACACTCCAACCTGCTGGCGGGCCGTGCGCCCGCCCACGTCACCGCCCTGGCGATGAAAGCTGCGCCCGGCGCGGAGTTGGCCTGCCG
>JAYRVL010000021.1:0-4729 GCA_041918575.1 Anaerolineae bacterium
ATCGGGGTCGCCTGGGTTGACCGTCTCGCCATTGGGGGCGGTGGCGCACGGCGGCTGGCAACGTAAGGGTTCATTTGTCTGTTCATGCTCGACCTCTCATCCACTCTTCCGGTTCTTCCGGTCTTGCGCAAGCGCGCCGCCGTTCAGCCTCGTTGGTGCGCCCAAACCGGCGGCGAAATCTCTCGCGCCGGCGGGGTCCGTCTGTGTGCCTATTGACGACACACCCGCGACCGGTGTTACCCGCAGCGTAACCATTTGACCTCCGGGCGCTTGCGCTGCTGCGCTGCACTGGGGTTGCAGCAACGGGTGCGCAACCGCCCCCGACGGTTGCGGCCAGTCGGCGCAGGGCCGACTTTGTTTTCGTGGCCGCGGTTTCAACCGCCGGATGGTCGTTTTATGACGTATGCCATTGCCGGGTGTGCGTGAACACGCTACGATGATTGGGCATCCTGCAAAAACGTCAGCAGTGAATTTAGTTCGCGGAGGAAACGACGATGTTTACCACCTTTGCCGAGGCGCAAGCCTTTGTGCGCAAACAGCAGTTCGCGATGATTGATCTCAAGTTTACCGACCTGGCCGGCCGCTGGCATCACGTCACTGTGCCGGCGAGCCAGTTCACCGAACACCTGATGCGTGACGGCGTCGGCTTCGATGGCTCCTCGGTGGGTCTGCGTTCGGTCAAGTCCGGTGACATGGTGCTGATCCCGGACCTGGGCACGGCCTTTGTGGACCCATTTTGGGATGCGCCCACCCTGAGCTTCATTTGCAGCGCGTTCGAGGCCGACACCAAGCTGCCTTTCAGTCGCGACCCGCGCAATATCGCCATTCACGCCGAAGCCGCCATGCGCGCCTGGGGCATTGCGGATGAAAGCCGCTGGGGGCCGGAGTACGAGTTCTATGTCTTCGACAGTGTGGCGTTCGAAAACGAGGTCAACGCCGCCTCTTACCGGGTGGAGAGCAAGGAGGCCGATTGGCAGAGCGGTCGCGGCGGACATGGGCACTTGATCCCGCGCCACGGCGGCTATCACGTCATTCCGCCCAAGGACCAGCTCTTCAATCTGCGCAGCGAAATGGTGATGGAACTGGAGAAGATGGGCATCGAGGTCAAGTATCACCATCATGAGGTGGGCGGGCCGGGTCAGTGCGAGATCGAGACGCCGATGATGGGCCTGGTGCGCAGCGGCGATGCCACGCAGATGGTCAAGTATGTCACCAAGATGGTGGCGCACCGGCGCAATCAGACGGCCACCTTCATGCCCAAACCGCTCTACGGCGAGGCCGGCAACGGGATGCACTTCCATCAGCACCTCTTCAAGGCTGGGCAGAATGTGTTCTATGACGCCAACGGCTACGGCAAGCTCAGTCAGACCGCGCTGTGGTACATCGGCGGGCTGCTCCGCCACGGCCCGGCCGTGCTGGCCTTCACCAACCCGTCTACCAACTCCTACCGCCGCCTGGTGCCCGGCTTCGAAGCGCCCGTCAACGCCTTCTTCAGCCTGGGCAACCGCAGCGCCGCGATCCGCGTGCCCAAGTACGCGGATCAGCCGGACACCGCGCGCTTCGAATTTCGCCCCCCCGACGCCACCGGCAACATCTACCTGGCTTTGGCCGTGCAGTTGATGGCCGGCTTGGACGGCATCCGCCAGCGAATGGACCCGCACGCGCTTGGCTTTGGCCCCATTGATCAAAACATCTTCACCTGGAGCGATGAACAGCGCAAGGCGATCAAACCGCTGCCGGCCTCGCTGCGCGAGGCGCTCGACGCGCTGGCGGCTGATCATGAGTTTCTCCTGCAGAACGGCGTGTTCGACGCCGGCCAGATTGCCGACTGGATCAAGGCCAAGTACGACGAATACTACGGCGTGCGCAATCGCCCGCATCCGGCCGAGATCGCGCTCTACTACGACGTGTGAGACCCGACCCTGAAAACATTTTCCCATCGGCAAGGCCGATGGTATAATGGGCCGCGACAGAATTCCTGTCACATATTCGGGACGGAGATCAACTTGTCTTGCGCTGGCGCCCACGAATCGTCCCAACGATGGCGAGTTTTGGCATGAAATGGATTGTTCGTAGTAGGGGCGTGAGGGCTGCGTCCTCATGCTACTATCTGGTTGGTGATCCTGTTCGCAGGGCACGTATCTGGTTGGTGATTCTGCTCGCCGTAGGGGGGTGGATTATTGGTCGCGCCGCTTCGAGTGCCTCGAACCATGCGTTAGCCGTCACCCTCCTCAGCCCCAACGGCGGCGAGGCCTGGGCCGGCGGGCAGGTGCAGCCGATTACCTGGACCACCGCCGGCGTTATCACAGCCACCAATCCCATCACCCTGTTCGTCTCCTGGAACGCCGGCGCCAGCTTCACCCCCATCGCCGCCAACCTGCCGGACACGGGCGCCTATCCGTGGACCGTTCCCAACCAAAATGCAGCCGATGTCCGCATCATGGTGGAGGTGGTTGAGCAAGATGGCGCCAGCGCCAGCGATGTGAGCGACGCCGGCTTCGTCGTGGACAGCCAAATCCAAGTGCCAGGCGGGCTGAGCGCCTCTCCCTACCAGACCTGGACCCACACCAACGCTTTCACCCTGACCTGGGCCAACCCGCCCGATCTTTCAGGGATCGTGGGCGCTTACTACAAATGGAACACGGAACCGCAGGGACCGACCGACGGCGTCTACGTCGCCGCCCCCCTGCCGATCATTACGGAGTTGGTTGCCCCAGGCGACGGCAAACACAGCATCTACCTGTGGCTCAAAGACCGCGCGGGTAACCTGAACGCAGCGCAGCGCAACGCCCTTTTTAGCGCCTTTTGGTATGACGGCAGCGCGCCGACCAGCAGCGTCGAGCTGAGCGGCATCGCCGGCAGCAACGGCTGGTATCGCAGCAGCGTGGACGTCAGCCTCAGCGCATTCGACCCCGACCCTGGTTCGGGCGTGCAGACCATCTTCCATCAATTGAACAATCAGCCGGTGCAAACCAACACCAGTTTCAGCATCGCGGCTTCCGGCATCTACGAACTGCGCCACGCCGCGCTCGACCGCGCGGATAATCGCGAAGTGACGCGCACCGTCAGCATTCGCATTGACAACCTGGCGCCCACCACCAGCGCCGCCGTCAACGGCGCGCCCGGGCCGGGAGGCTGGTATCTGCAGCCGATCGGCGTGCAGCTCACGGCCGCCGATGACCTGAGCGGGGTGGCCGGCATCCGCTTTCGCGTGGACAGCAGCGCCTGGATCACGGGCGCCGACATCACGCTCGACAGCGATGGCGACCATCGTCTGGACTTCCAGGCCGTGGACCAGGCCGGCAACGTGGAGGCCGCCCAAACCCTGCGTCTGCCGCTCGATCAAACCGCGCCCTCCACCGCGTATCAACCCGACCCCAACAGCATCGTGGGCGACAACGGCTGGTACCGATCGTTCATCACAATCACCCTCATCCCCCTCGATCTCGGCTCTGGCGTGGCCAGCACCTTCTACCGCATCGATGGCGGCGCCTGGCAAAACAGCACACACCTGGTGCTCAACCAGGAAGGTACACACACCCTTGAGTTCTACTCCCGGGACGTGGCCGGCAACGTGGAAACCCCCTTCCCGGTCGTGTTGAAGATTGACACCCAGGCGCCGCCCACGCCTGCGCCGCCGCAGACCGCGCCGGCCTCCTGGACGAACCTCAACAGCTTCAGCTTCATCTGGAGCAAGCCCAACGATCGTTCGGGCATCGCCGGCGCCTATTATCGGCTGGGCGCGCCGCCGACCTTCAACCAGGACGGCATCTTCACCGACATCCAGGTGGTGGACGCCATTCACCTGCCGACCGAGGGCAGTTATGACCTGTATCTCTGGCTACGCGACGGCGCCGGCAATGTGGGTTATCACCGGGCCGTTCATGTGGCCAACGCCTTCCGCTATGACGCCACCGCGCCCGCCACGCAGGTCGGGCTGAACGGCACGCTCGGCGACAACAACTGGTACATCAGCCCGGTTACGGTGTCACTGACGGCCAGCGATGCCCTGGCCGGTGTGGGCGACACCCTCTTTCGGGTGGACACCGGCGCCTGGCAGATCGGCGCCACGACCGTCATCAGCGGCGCGGACAAACACACGCTGACCTATCTCTCCACGGATCTGGCGAACAACGTCGAGACGCCCCACGTGCAGACGGTGCGCATTGACCCGATCGCGCCCGGCGCGCCGCAGCAGGTCGCGGTCAGCCCAGGCGACTGGAGCCATGTCAACAGCTTCGCCGTATCCTGGGTTAGCCCGCTAGACCTGTCGGGCGTGGCCGGCATTCACTACAAGTTCGATCAGGCGCCGGTCGGGCCGTATGATGGCGACTATCTACCGGGCAGCAGCTTTGCCAGCGGCCTGCAGGTCCCCAGCGAAGGCCAGCACACGTTGTACGTCTGGCTGCAGGACTTCGCCGGCAACGCCGATCACAACCAGCACACGCGCGTGCTCGACGCAGCGCGCTACGACGCCACCGCGCCGCAGACAACCTTTCACGTCAGCGGCGTCGCCGGCAGCAACGGCTGGTACATCAGCCCGGTCACCGTGACGCTGACCCCCGCCGACGCGGGTTCAGGGCTTGCCGCCACGCTTTACCGCATCAATGGCGGCGCGTGGATCAATGGCGCCCAATTTACGCTGGGCTACGACGGTCAGCACACCATCGAATACTACTCGACCGATGTGGCCGGCAACAGCGAAAACGTGCAGCAGCGCACCCTCTCC
>JAYRVL010000022.1:0-3357 GCA_041918575.1 Anaerolineae bacterium
GCTGCCGGCCTTCATGCTGGCGAAGTGCTCATTGCCCAGCGGGCTGGAATGGGCGCCGGTCACGTCTGCGCGGAACGCGGTGCCCGAGCCGCCATGGGCAACCGGGATCATGGGAACATGCTTCTTGACCAGGCCATTGGCGTCGGCGTAGATCTTGTTGCGCTCTGCCTGATCGGATAGCGATGCCGCACGGCTGAGGGCGTCATGGATATCGGTGAAACCATTGCCGAACTGCTGGCTGGCGCCCTTGCCAAAGTGATAGTCCAGGAAGTTGGTCTGATCGGGATAGTCAGCGCCCCAACCCAGCAGATACATCGGCAGGGTTCCGGTCTTGGCCGTGTCGAGGAAAGCGCCGGACTCCATGACGTTGATCTTGACCGTGATGCCGAGATTGTCCTTCAACTGCGCCTGCAGGTCCTGGGCCACGAGCGCCGGCTGCGGCAGATAGCCACGCACAACGTCGCGATAGGACAGCTCGGTCTCGAAGCCGTTGGGGAAGCCGGCATCGGCCAACATCTTCTTGGCCGCGGCGGCATCGAACTTGTACCACTCCTCGCCATCGCAACCACCAGGGATGGCGCACGGCGTGAAGTGGCTGGCGACAACCGATCCCGCCGGATAGAAGTTGTCCACGATGCGCTGGCGGTCAATGCCCATCGCGACGGCCTGGCGCACCATTTCATTGTCGAACGGCTTGACCAGGTTGCTGAAACCGAGATAGAAGACGTTCAAGGCTTCGCGTGGGTACAGCTTGAGTGCGCTGTCGCCCTCGATCGTCTTGAAATCGTCCGGGCCAGGGTTGTCAATGCCATCGGTGGTGCCGGCCTGCAGCTCCAGCAGGCGAGCGGCCGCTTCCTTCTGCCAGCGGAACACCAGCGTCGGTGACTGCGCCTTGTCGCCCCAGTAGTTGGGGTTGGCCTTCATGATGACGCTGTCGCCCTTCTGCCACTTGTCCAGCATGTAGGGGCCGGTGCCAACCGGTTTGTCCAGCAGATCGCCGGTGCCGCCGGTCTTGGCCAGGTAGTCCGAAGAATGGATGGCGAAGGCGCTGAAGGCAACCTTGGAGGGGAACGCCACGTCAGGCGCGCACAGGGTGAATTTGACAGTGTTGGCGTCCACCGCTTCGATGCTCTTGAACGCGCCGCCATAGGCGCAGTCAGGGGCCGACACCTTCATCAGCTCGATAGGGGCGGCCGTCGGTTCCGGCGGCTTGGTTGGGTCGGGCGCCTTAGTTGCCGGGGCAGCAGTGGGCGCGGCCGTAGGCGCGGCGGCGCCGCCGCAGGCAGCCAACAGGGTCGCCAGCAGCATAACAACGACCAGCAAACTTACTACTCTCATGGTACGCATACGATCTTCTCCTCTTTGCAGATCAAGATATTCGACACGGGGGCGATAGGGTCTGAGCGCGGGCATGCGCCCGCCGCTATCGGGTCAATGGATCATCCGCCCAGATAGGCCTGGGCAACCTGGGGGTCATGTAACAGCTTGTCGGCGTCCCCTTCCAGCACGATATGGCCCGTTTCCATCACGTACCCGCGATGCGCAATGGAAAGCGCCATGCGTGCGTTCTGTTCCACCAACAAGATGCTGGTACCTAGACCGTTGATTTCCACGATGATGCGGAAAATCTCCTCAACCAGGATGGGGGCCAGTCCCATCGAAGGCTCGTCCAGCAGCAGGATGTGCGGATTGCCCATCAGGCCGCGGCCGATGGCCAACATCTGCTGTTCACCGCCGGAAAGGGTGCCGCCCTTCTGGTTGATGCGCTCGCGCAGCCGGGGGAAGCTGACGAAAACGTGGTCCAATCGGCGCTTGATCTCTTTGAGGTCGTTGAGCAGGAAGGCGCCCATCTCCAGATTTTCTCTGACCGTCAGCTTGGGGAAGATGCCGCGACCCTCCGGCACATGGCTAATGCCGGTGGCCACGATCTTGTGCGGTGGAACGGCGGCCAGGGAGCTCCCGTTGAGTTTGATGTCGCCATGCCGCGGGCGCACCAGGCCGGAGATGGCGCGCAGCGTGGTGGTTTTGCCTGCGCCGTTGGCGCCGATCAGGGTGACGATCTCGCCTTTGTTGACCGCCATGGAGATGCCCTTGAGGGCGTGGATCTGGCCGTAATAGGTGTGCAGATCTTGCAAGATCAGAATCGGATCGCTCATGCTACGCCTCCCATGACTGGCGCAGCCATGCCGGGGCTTATGAGGCTGGCTAACTCCTCCTGCGCCTGGCGTCCCAGGTACGCTTCGATCACCTGGGGGTTCTTGCGCACGGCGGCGGGTTCGCCTTCGGCAATTTTCTGCCCGTAGTGCAGCACGGTGATGTATTCAGAAATGCCCATGACGACGCGCATGTCATGCTCGATCAAGAGAACGGTGATCCTGAGTTCATCGCGCAGGCGGCGGAAGAGGCCCATGGCCGCTTCCGACTCGCTGGGATTCATGCCGGCGGTCGGTTCATCCAGCAGGATCAACTTTGGTTCGGCGGCCAGGGCGCGGGCAATTTCGATGCGGCGTTGGGCGCCGTAGGGTAGATTCTTGGCCAGTTCATCGCCAACGCCTTTGAGACCTACGAAACCCAGCAGGTCTCGCGCCTTCTCGGTGGCGGCCGCTTCTTGTTTCTTGAATACGCCGCTGCGCAAGACCGCGCCAATGGCGGAGCTGTGCAGCCGGGTATGCATACCGACCAGCAGATTCTCGATCACCGTCATATTGTGGAAGAGACGGATGTTCTGAAAGGTGCGGCAGATGCCGATTTCGGTAATCTGATCAGGACGCTTGCCGCTGATGACATGGCCGTCGAAGATGAACTGCCCCTCGTCCGGCTTGTAGATGCCGGTCATGATGTTGAAGAAGGTGGTTTTGCCGGCGCCGTTGGGGCCGATGATGCTGGCAATAGCGCCCTGTTCAATCTTGAAATCCACGCCATCCACGGCCACGAGGCCGCCAAAGCGTTTGGTGATGTGTTGAGCTTCCAGTAAGGCCACCTGCATCCTCCTCTACGCGGCCGCGTCTGCCAATGGGGATGATTCGTCTATGTCCACCGTCTCGTCTGGCTCGCCGTCTCCATGCTCTTTCAGCTCCATGCTGCGGCGCTTCGATGGCAGGATGCCGGCGGGACGGAAGATCATCATCAAGATGAGGATGATGCCAAAGACCAGCTTCTGGTAGCGCGCCGGATCGAGTTGACTGGGCAACTGCGCCCAGGGCAGGCCGATCAACGGGATGACGCCGGTGCCCTGGCGCAGGCGGCTTAGTTCCAACGAGAGCGTCTGCAGGAAGTCAATGTTGAGCAGGACCACGAGAGATGCGCCCAGCACCACGCCGGGAATGCTGCCCAGGCCGCCCAGGATGACCATGACCA
>JAYRVL010000023.1:0-1814 GCA_041918575.1 Anaerolineae bacterium
CACCCCATCTTCCTCACCGGCCGTATGATAGCGAAATTCCATCTTTCCCCTACTTTTCCAGCCAGAAATCGCCGATTGCCAGGCCGTCCAGGCCGCTGCCGTAGAAGGTGCGCACCGCGTCCTGTGGCGTGTTGACAATCGGCTCGCCCTTGACGTTGAAACTGGTGTTGAGAATCATCGGCACGCCGGTCAGCTTTTCGAACTCGTCAATCACCCGGTACCAGCGCGGCAGGTCCTCAGCGCGCACGGTTTGCGGACGCACGGTATTATCCACATGCACCACGGCCGCAATTTGGTTTGCCACTTCCGGTCGCACGTCGAAGGTCAAGATCATGAAGGGCGCTTCGATAGGATTCAGCACAAAATCGCCGATGCGCTCCGCCTTGACCGACGGCGCGAACGGCCGCCACGGCTCGCGATACTTTACCGCATCGTTGATCTTGTCCTTGATGTCCGCGCCAATCGGCGAGGCGATGATGGAACGGCTGCCCAGCGCGCGCGGCCCGGCCTCCAACCGGCCCTGAAACCAGCCTACGATCTCGCCCTGCGCTATACGCGCCGCCACCCGGCGCTCCAGGCGGCCGTTGGGCAGATGCTCGTACTTCAGCTTGTGCCCATCGAGCACCGCTTTGATCTCCGCGTCGCTGTAATCTGGCCCGTAATGCACCAGGCGCTGCTCGAAGCGCGGATCGTCGCCCATCTCCGCGGCCACCAACTGCGCCGCGCCCAGGGCCGAGCCGGCGTCGTTGCTCACCGGCTGGATGAAGAGCCGATCCACCGCGCCGCTGTCCAGGATGACGCGGTTCATCTTGCAGTTCAAGGCCACGCCGCCGGCCAGGCAGAGCGTGCGGCAGCCGGTCTTTGTCACCGCGCGGCGCGCCAGCCCCACCGCAATTTGCTCCAGGCGATCCTGCGCCGCCCAGGCGATGTTCTGCTGACGCGTGCTGATCTCATCCCCGTACTTGAAGGGCAGTCCCAGCTCATGCACCAGCTTGTCGGTGTAGCGGTCGCCGTACGTGTGCGCGCCGAAGAAGAAGTAGCTCGGATCCACGCGATAAGCGCCGTCAGGCGAAAGGGGCGCAATGCGATCGAAAACCGCGGCAATCTCAGGATCGTACGCGCCGTAGCAGGCCAGCCCCATCACGCTGCCCTCGTCCGAGTAGGGCCGAAAACCCAGGAACTCGGTCAGGCCCGCGTACATCCAGCCCGTGGAATCAGGAATGTCGAAGCTCTCGACCTGCGTGATTTCCATGCCCTTGCCGTGCCAGATCACCGTACACTGCTCTTCGCCGCTGGCGTCAATCGTCAGGATAGTCGCTTCATCGTAGCCCGACGACCAGAACGCCGCGGCCGCGTGGGTCTTGTGATGGCCCACGTAGCGAACGGGCCGCATCTGGCCGCGGTCCGCGCCCTTGATGAGGCTGGCGGTGATGCGATGCTGCACGTAGTCCGGCTGGAAGCGCTGCAAGATCTGTTTCTCGCTGATGTAGGTCAGCCAACCTTTGTCGCCATAGCGGCGCTCCACGTCATCATAGAAGCGCGGCATGAAATCGGTGTACTTGGCAACATCCCACGACACCGCAATCGCATCAATGTCACTCAGCTTCAGCCCGCCCGCCTTCAGGCAGTATTGGCTGGCCCGGCTGGGCAGCAGACCCGGCGCCTGTTTGATGCGCACGAAGCGCTCTTCTTCGGCCATCGCAATCAACTGGCCGTCTATCAGTAAACAGGCCCCGGTTGACTGTGGGCCTTCGGTGCAAATCCCCAGGATATTCATGATACTCCGCGTAGAAATAGAGATTATAGATTATTGG
>JAYRVL010000024.1:0-9625 GCA_041918575.1 Anaerolineae bacterium
AGCGGAGATTGGAGACCGGAGACCGGAGAACAACGTGGAAGGCGGTTGATTTGCGGTTGGGAGTGAGACCGGAGAGCGGAGATTGGAGACCGGAGACCGGAGACCCCGGATCATTCGCCTTCCACGTACCCAATCTCTGATCTCAAATCTCTGATCTCCAATCTCTGATCCCCAATCTCTGATCTCTGACCAGGTTTAGCGGCCGCTGAGGCGGCGCCAGGCGGCGGGCAGGTAGGAGACGATGTCTTCGGCCACGACGCCGGCCAGGCCGATTTCCTGCGCGGCCAGGTCGCCGGCCAGGCCGTGGAGATAGGCGCCGGCCACGGCCGCGTCGAAGGACGCGAGGCCTTGCGCCAGCAGCGCGGTGATCGCGCCGGCCAGCACGTCGCCGGCGCCGGCCGTGGCCAGGGCCGGGTTGGCAAAGGGCAGCACGCGCACGCGACCGTCGGGCGCGGCGATGACCGTGAAGGCCCCTTTGAGCACCACGATCTGATTCCAGGCTTTGGCCCGGCTAACCGCCAGGTTCCAGCGGTCGGCCTGTACGGCTTCCATCTCCAGCTTGCACAGCCGCGCCATTTCGCCCGCATGCGGCGTTAGGATCGAGTTGGCCGGCAGCAGCTCATGCCAGTTTTCCTGCTGCGCCAGCCAGTTGAGCGCATCCGCATCTACGACGAGCGGCGGCAGGTCCGTGCGGGGACCGACCGGCCGCTCGTTTTCATTGCCCGCGCTGCGCTCAGGCGCCTGCGCCTTGAAGCCGATGGCGCTGCGCTGTTTGGCTTTTGGTTCTTCCGGCTGGAAAAAGACCTTGAGGAAGGCGCCGGTCTCCTTTTCGGTGCTGAGGCCAGGGCCGATCAACAGCGCCCGGTAGCCCGCCAGTTTTTCGTTGAGCATACGCGCGGCGTCGCTGGCCAAAACCCCCATATCGTGCGCCAGCGGCAGCCAGGTCACTTCCAGCAGGGCCGGGGCCAGGATGGCATGCAGCGGTCGCGCCACGCCCAGCGTCACCAGACCCGCGCCCGCACGTGTGGCGGCTTGTGCAGCCAGGCCGGCCGCGCCGGTGAAGTAGACCGAGCCGGCCACGATCAACGCCTTGCCGAAGACGCCCTTGTGCGCGGTGAGCGGCCGGGCCGGCAGCAGATCGGCCACCGCGCGCGGGGTCGCCATTTCCAGGCTGATGGCCCGCGCCAGGTCGCCGGGAATGCCAATGTCCGCCGCCAGCAGCACGCCGGTGACCGCGAGACCACGACCCAGGAAGTGACCGTGCTTGGGAAAGCCAAAAGTGACGGTGAGATCGGCCGGCAGCGCGGCCGCGTCCACCGCGCCGCTCGTGCAGTCCAGCCCGCTGGCGCAGTCAACCGCCACGACTTCGACCTTGCTCGGCTGCAAGTCATCCAGGCGGTCCAACTCGGCCAGCGGCTCCGTCAGGTTGAACAAGGCGCCGGCCGTGTCGGTATCTTCATCTGCGGCCGCTGATTGGTCGGTCTGCCGCGACCGCTCGTTGACGGCCTCGCGGGTCAGGGTCAGGATGGCGGCCAGGTCGCCTTCGATGGGGCGGGAAACGCCGGTACCCAGGAGGGCGTCCACCACGATGGCGGCTTCGCCGAGCCAGGTGCGCAGGTGCGTGCGGTCGGCGTCGGCCTCGGCATGCACCAGCGGGATGCCCAGGCCGGCCAGTTTGTGAAAATTGCTGTCGCTGCGGGCGCCGGGGCGCTTCCAGGCGTAGACGCGCACGTCCCACTCCCAGGCGCGCAGCCAGCGGCCGGCCACCAGGCCATCGCCGCCGTTGTTGCCCGGCCCGGCCAGGATCACGATCGGGCCGGGGGACAGATGGCCCAGGCGCTGCTCCACCGCCGCGGCCACGGCCTTGCCCGCGGCCTCCATCATATCGCCGTAGGTCCAGCCTGCCGCGTCGGTCGCCTTCTCCAGCCCGCGCATCTCGTCGGTCGTCACAATTTTCATGGCACATCTCTCTCCGCTATTCCAAAAAGATCTAGGAAACTTCTGCTTCTGGGTTCAGTGTTGCGAAACCAACAGCCGTGGCCGCACGCAGCAATTGAGCATCCGCGCAAACGAACACCGGCGACAAGTTCTGAAACTGCATGGCTGATGTGAGTTGGAGCGCATCGAGCGTCCTAATCCCGTACTGGATGACCAGGTCCCTGGCCGCCTGCACAAATCCGCTGCGAAAACCTGCGACAATAAGTTCGTCTTGTAGTACCTTCCCAAATTGAGCAAGAGCATTGTCGAAGGCATCGCGCGTGATCTCCCCGCGCTGAAGGGTTCGTCGCAATGCCGAGGTGAGTTCAATAATGGTGAGATCGGAGATGATAATCGTACTATCTTGTTCAGCAAACAACGCATGAACGACAGCAGAGCCGGATTCGTCGTGAAAGCGCTTTACCAGGGCACTCGTGTCGAAGAAATAAAAGGAAAAGGTCATTATCGCTCATCCCGTTCCGTTTCAATTTCCTCAGCTAAATTACCTTGAATCGTTGACAAGTCTTGCCGTAGCTGTTGAAGGTTTGAACCGGGTTTAATGGATGGAAACTCGTATTCTGAGCCGTCAGACACAATATATCCTTGTGCATTCAATTCCTTCAAGACACTCTGCTTGCGCAAACCAGGATGATGTGTGTCTGCTTCCAAGGGTTCAAGTGCCTGGACTTTGCGGCTCAACTCCCGCAAATAGTGCAGTGGAAATGCCGCCAGCAGATCCGGACGCATGATCAGGTAGGCGCCGCGGGCCAGCGCGATCACTGCGATCCCCGTACCGGTCACATCCAGCGTTTCCAATGGGATCAACATCCCGCGCTGATCAACGGTGATGGTTGGTTGGGCGATCGCATATTTCGACATAAGTTTCCTCTGGCACCTTCATGATTGACGCAATGGATTGGATTCTACCACACCCCCTGTGCTTGGGCAATCTTGCACCTGGAGTGACATTTGCAGTTCATCTTCGCAGAGTCTTGCACAAACAAGCGTCTGATAGTAGAATATGGGACAGGCTTTACGGAGGTGCGTAATGAAACCCGACACCCAAAACTGGATCGCTTCCGCGGAATACGATTTGGCGACGGCTCAACACATGCTGAAGACCGGACGATTTCTGTACGTTATTTTCTGTTGTCATCTCGCACTCGAGAAGATGCTCAAGGCGCACGTGACCGCTGTGACCGGATCCTTTGCACCCAAAACACATGATCTGATATACTTGATCAGGAAATCTGGACTGGTCTTGCCAACGCCGTTACTCGAATTCGTTAGTAAGGTCGATAATGCCAGCATTCCCACACGCTATCCCGAGGACTTGTCACGAACGCTCAGAGATTACCCTGCACCCGTTGCTCGAGACTACTTGCTTCAGACCGAGGAGACGCTGACATGGTTGAAACTACACCCCAACTTGCAGAAATAATCCAACGTTATCGTCGTGAACTTGAGAAGATGAACATTCGTTGTGAACGTATTTGGCTCTTCGGCTCGCAAGCTGACGGCACCGCACACGAGGGCAGCGACATTGACTTGATTGTGGTTTCGCCAGACTTGACGTTCTATGATCAGCGCACGAGACTGGAACGTCTGGGCGTTGCTGCAGGACGCATTTTGGAGCCAATTCAAGCACAGGGCTTGACTCCTGAAGAAATCACGTCGCACCGCATGTCCCCGTTCATCGAATACGTGATCAACGAGCTTGCGATTGATGTTACTAACGCGCCCGCGCCTGTCTCCCCGTACGAAGATGTTTCTTCTCATCAGATGAGGGTGGTTGCCGACCGCGGTTAGCACGACTGATCGTGCGGGCTTATGCCAGTGACACGCAGCCCTCGACCCTGCGGCGCCCCTCTCATGCTTCCCTGGCTTGACAAGCGCCTATGCCTCCGTACAATGACCGTCACCATGACGACACGACCGTCCATGCTTACGAAGTTACCGCCCCGCGCCCGCACACTCCTCCCGCTCCTGTTGGTCATCCTGCTGACCCTACCCAGCCTGCAGCCCCTCTGGCAGCCCGGCCTGCAGCAGACGGACGACGGCGCGCATCACCTTTTTCGCCTCTTCAACCTGGACCTGGCGCAGCGCAGCGGCCACGCCGGCACGCGCTGGCTGGCCGCTGAGGGCTTTGGCTACGGCTTCCCCGTCCTCAACTTCTACGCGCCGCTCGGCTATTACACCGGGCTGCTTTTTCATCGCCTGGGCGCGGGCCTGGCTACCACCCTGGAATGGACCCTGGCCGCCGGACTGCTGCTGTCCGGCCTGGCAATGTACGCGCTGGTGGCCCGGCTGTTCAGCCCAGGGGCCGGAGTGCTGGCCGCGGCCGTTTACACCTGGGCGCCCTACCACCTGGCCGATGCCTGGACGCGCGGCGCGCTGGGCGAACTGCTGGCTTTTGCCTGGCTGCCGGTGGTTTTGTCCGCGGTGGGGGAGATTGGAGATTGGAGAGCGGAGAGCGGAGAGCGGAGAGCGGAAAGCGGAGAGCGGAGGCCGAATCACGGGGAGTGGGCCGCGGTGTGGGGCGGGGTCGGCCTGGCCGGGCTGATCTTGACGCACAACTTGACGTTGATCCTGGCCGCGCCGCTGCTGCTGGGGTGGGGGGCGCTGCGGCTGTTCTTTGCTCGAACGGACGCCGGGGCGCGGCGGGCCGCGGCGGCGCGCCTGGCGCTGATGGTCGCGGTGGGCGTGCTGCTCAGCGCGGCCTTTTGGCTGCCGGCCCTGGGCGAGGTCAGGCATGTGCTGGCCGGCCAGGTGACGCTCGATTTCGACGCCTGGGCCGCGGCCGAACTGGCGCCGCCATCCCAATTGATCGAGTCGCGCTGGGATCACCTCTACACGCTGGCGCAGCAACCGCCTGTGCTGCATGCGTTGCCCCTGACGCAGGCCATCGTCATGCTGACCGGGCTGAGCGCCGGCGTGTGGCGCTGGCGCCGCCTGAACCGCATCCAGCGTCTGCTGCTGCTGCTGAGCGCGGGACTGGCCGTCTGCGCGCTCTTCATGCAGTCGGCCTGGTCGGTCAGCCTCTGGCGTCGCATCCCCGGCCTGCTTTTGCTGCAGTTCCCCTGGCGCTGGCAAACCCTGGGCGTCTTCACCGCGGCGCTGCTGGCGGCTTACCTGGCGCCGCCTGCGGGCGACCGGGACCGCAGCCGTGCAGCTTTCCTGCGGCGCCTGGCGCCTCTGCCCATCGTCCTGATTCTGCTCATGCCCGCGGCGCTGGCGCATCTGCCCTGGGAGCCGGCCATGATTCCCACCACCGACATACCCCTGACCGATGCCAGCGTCAACCGGGCCAGCCTGGCGCTCTACGATTTTGGCCGCGGACTGTGGCTGCGCGAGCACGGCAACGCCTGGCTGTTCGAATACATGCCGGTGTGGGCCTTGCCGCGGCGCAGCGATTTCTTCGTCTCCGCCGGCCCCGCGCCGGCCGTCGAGGCCGCCCTGGCCGACGTGCAGGTGACGCCCGGCCGGCAGACGCCGCTGCAACACCACTTCCAGGTCAACAGCCCCGCGGCCTGGACCCTGCAGCTCCATCAGTTCTACTTTCCGGGCTGGCAGGCGGAGGTGGACGGCCGGCCCGCGACCGTGCGGCCCACCAGGCCCCTGGCGCTGGTGGGCGTTGACCTGCCCGCGGGCCGCCATGCCGTCACCCTGCGCTTTGGCCTGACCCCCATCCGCCGCGCGGGCTGGGCCATCACCCTGTTCGGCCTGGCGCTGAGCGCGGGGCTGCTCTGGCGTCTGCGGCCCTGGCCGCGGCCGGCGTCCATGATAATGGCCGGTCTGCTCGCCCTGACGCTGCTGGCGGTTGGCCTGACCCTGGTCAGCCGCTGGGCGCGGCCGGCCGACGCCGCGGTGACCGCGCTGCAGGCGCGGTTCGGCCAGCCGGGCGGGGATGAGATCGCGCTGATCGGCTTTCAGGCCGCGGCCGGGCAGATGCAGCCCGCTCGCGAGGCCGCCGTCACCCTGACCTGGCTGGCCCTGCGTCGGCCCAACGCCGATTACAAGGTCTTCGTTCACCTGGTGGACAGCCAGGGGACGCTGTGGGCGCAGCACGACGGCGAACCGGGCTTCTTCTTCTCGCCCACCACGCGCTGGCAGGCCGGGGAGATCGTAGAAGATCCGCATCCGCTCGCTTTCGTGGCCCCGCCGCCGCCCGGCCGCTACCAACTGCGCGTCGGCTTGTACCACCCGGTCAGCGGCCAACGCCTGCTCGCCCGCGGCCCGGACGGCGCGGTCATTGGGGATGATTTTCTGCTGGCCGAGTGGGAGTTGGGGGGGTGATTGGAGATTGGAGATTGGAGATTGGAGATTGGAGACTGGGGTGGGGGGTGGCTTGTGGGAAAGGGGAGAATTTGGTAGAATACGGGGCAAGCGGTTGGGATGCAGCGGTGATGAGGAGGTCGAGGGGAGATGAAGGCGATTAGTCTGGCACAGGCGGTCAATTATTTCAGGTTGACGCCGCTCAGCGGTCAGGATTTGCGTTTCTGGTTCGTTCCTCGAGCAGGATCGCCGCGCGGGTACATGCATGTCCTGCTGAAAACAGCCAACGAACCGATCAAGCTCCTGTTCGTGGGGCATCGCGGCAGCGGCAAGTCCACCGAGCTGAACAAGCTGGCCGGGGAACTGAGCGATACGTTCTACACCATCAACATTGACATTCGCGCCATCACCGGTCGCACGACGCCTGAATATGAAGATGTCATGCTGGCTATGAGCACACAGGTTGTCACCTACTGCATCGAACACAACCTGGTGATTGCGCCGCTGCTTGAGCCGGCACGCCAGGGCTGGGAAAACCTGCGCGATTGGTGGCTGCAGGTGGTGGCCGGCCTGCCGATTCGCCCATCCCCGGCCGAAACCACGATCTCTGCGCAGGTAAAAACGCTCCTGGGCAACATCGAACTGAGCGCGCGGCAGTCCTCGGCCGCGCGGGACCAGCTCAAGTTCCAGATCAACCAGCAGATGCCGGAGTTGATTCGGCATCTCAATTGGGTGATCCGGGAAGCGGAAGCGAACAGCCAGAAGCGCCTGCTTATCGTGGTCGAGGGGTTGGACAAGGTTGACCTGGAAGCCGCCACGCAGATTTTCCGCGATCATGCCCCGACCATCACCTCTCCCGTCGCCACAATGATCTACACCTGTCCCCTGGCGCTGCGTTTCTCCGATCACTACCACACGCTGAAATTGAGCTTCAGCGAAGTTCGCTATCTTCCCAACATTGCCCCGCGCCACCGGGACAACTCGCCCAACGACGAGGGCATCGAGACCCTACGTGATCTCGTTGCGCAGCGCCTCGAGGATCGTCTGATCGAACCTGCGGCTCTCGATCTGGTCTTGCAGGCGTGCGGCGGTGTGCCGGTCTGGCTCGTTTTCCTCGTGCGCAGCGCGGCCGTCTACGCGTTGAACCGCAGCGAACAGGCCGCGGTGATCCTGGCCGAGGACGCGCGCAGCGCCATCAAGGAGCTGCGCCGGGAAGTGCTGGCGCCGCTCAGCCGGCATGACCTGACTGTGCTGGCCGCACGGCACCGCGACCGCCGGCTGACCAACGACGCCGATGAGCAGCGGTTGATCTACAACGGCAGCCTGATCGAATACGACAACGACATCCAGTGGTGCGATGCGCACCCTGCGCTGTGGAGTTTGCTGGAGCAGGCCGATGACGACAACCCAGACGACAGCGATCTCGACTGAGGCCACAGACGCCGCGTCCGAACTGCGCCGCCTGGCCATTTTGCTCAACCTGGCCGAAGGCGCCTGGGCGCTGGCGCTCTACGAAGATGGCGCGGTGCGCCGGCGGGTAATTGTAGACCTGCGGCCGGCGCTGGCGCCGCTGGCGCTGATCGAGGTCTCCCTGGCCGGTCATGCACCAGACCTCCAGGCTCACATGCAGCAGGCCGCGCAGACCGCGCAGCAGCCCGCGCCCGTCGTGTCGTTCAGCGACCTGAGCAGCGCGTTCCCGGCCCTCTTTGGCTACCTCGACATTCACCGGGAAACCCTGGCCCGTATGCCGCAGCGTCTGCTCCTCTGGCTGACCGAAGCCGAGCGCCGCGAACTGGCCCGCCAGGCGCCCAACTTCTACTCGCGCCTGAGCGGCGTCTTTCGTTTTCCGGGGCGCATTGGCCTACTCACGCCTTCGCTTGCGCTGTCACCATCGCGGATCATGCCCGCGGACAGCGACCGCGCCGGAACACGGCGCCGCCCCTATGTGCCGGTTGCCAATGAGCGCGAGCGGCCGTGGGTCATCGCGCAGCAGCAGAGCCGACTCAGCGCGCTGCGCGACCGGGCGCGACCTGACCTGGTTGCCATCGGCGATGCCTGGTATGACCTGGCCGGGCTTTATGAAGAAGACCTGCCCAGGCGCTGGGATGAAGCGGCCGCCGCGTACGCTGAAGCCGGCCGCGCCTACGCGGGCGCCGGGCGGACCGCCTGGCAGGCCGAAGCGCTTTTTCAGGCCGCGGATGCCGCCAGGCGCACTTACGCGACCGAGGCCAGCCTCGACTATGCGCAAAACAGCCTGACATTGTACCGCCTCTTGAGCGATGGCAGCAGCACATCGCAGACTGTGCTCCTGGGCGAGGCGAACGTGCTGAGGGCCATCGGCGACGTGCAGCAATTTCGTAAAGACATGGCGGGAGCGTTGGGGTCGTACGGGCAGGCGCAGGAGTTGTACCGGCAGGTGGGCGACCGGCTGGGCGAGGCCAACGTGCTCCAGGCCATCGGCGACGTGCAGCAATTTCGTAACGACCGTGAGGGAGCGTTGGCGTCGTACGGGCAGGCGCTGGAGTTGTACCGGCAGGTGGGCGACCGGCTGGGCGAGGCGAACGTGCTCTTGTCTTTGGGTGATTTGGCGCGCCAGAGCCACGACTACGCGCAAGCCTGGCAGCACTACACTCAGGCTCAACAGCACTACACCACCATAGATCATGTGTATAGTCAGGCTCGTGTCCTGTACCGTATGGGGGACGCGTTGGTGGAGCAGCAACGAAAGAAAGAAGCAATACCGTTCTATGAACAAGCCATTGCCCGATGGCGCGCCATTGGCATGGCCGACCTGGTCAGCAGTATTCTGCTCCCGCGCTTGCAATCGGCGCAAGAATGATACCCAGAGACGCCATGGCGCCCAAGATTCCTTTGTGTCTTGGCGTCTTGGTGTGAGGATTTCTGATGACTCACACAAAGACACAAAGGACACAAAGGGTTCAGGGAAGATTCCTTTGTGTCTTGGCATCTTGGTGTGAGAACCCTCTGCGTGGAGGAAGACGACACGGATGTTCATCGTACTGATCGTTCTGGCTGCCTGGGATTGTGGTTGCAGCGTTGGCGGCCGGCCTGGCGCGGTCCCTGGTGGGGAGTCAGCCTCCTGGCCCTGGCCACGGCCGCCTTCTCCAGCCCGCGCATCTCGTTGGTCGTCACGATCTTCATGGCATTCCTCTCCGCCTGGTCGTTTTTCACAGCGCCGATTCTACCACCCCCCCCCCATGCTTGGGCAATCCGACGCCGGATTGACATTCGCAGTCCATGTCTGCAGAGTCTTGCACCAATCCCGCTCCTGCTGACCCTGCCCAGCCTGGCCACCACCCTGGGGGAGACCGGAGACCGGAGACCACCCGCCTTCCACGTACCCAATCTCTGA
>JAYRVL010000025.1:0-6340 GCA_041918575.1 Anaerolineae bacterium
CCTGGCGTTCTTCGTGCCTCTACTCATTGGCACCGGCGGCAACGCCGGATCGCAATCCACCAGCACGATCATTCGCGCCCTGGCGATCGGCGAAATCGCCCAGCGCGACGCCCTGCACACCCTGTGGCATGAGCTGCGCACCGGTATTGTGCTCGGCGTCGTCATGTCGGCGGTAGGCGTCGTGCGTGCATTCCTTTGGCACACCAGCCCCGGGGTTGCGCTGGCTGTCGGTTCCGGCCTGTTACTCATCGTCATCTGGGCCAACATCGTCGGCTCACTGCTGCCCCTGCTCGCCACGCGCTTGAAAGTGGACCCAACGGTGGTTTCCGGACCGTTCATGAGCACCCTGGTGGATGCCACGGGCCTGTTCATCTACCTCAGTGTGGCAAAGCTGATCCTGGGAATTTGACCGGTAGTCGTTCGGACAGGATTGACAGGATAGAGCGAAACCCCATCCTGTCAATCCTGTCAAAATCGTTCCGGCTTTGTGCAAAAACGCTTGAGTACCCCCGGCAGGACTCGAACCCGCGACCCGCTGTTTAGAAGACAGCTGCTCTATCCCCTGAGCTACGAGGGCAGTACACTGAATTCTACCAAAGCCCTCGCCGGTTGACAAATCGCACCGGCGTTGGTATAGTCACTAGAAGAGAACGTTTGTCATCAGGCGCAAGAGGGGATGCAGTGAGTTATGCACGCATATGTAATTGGGGTTGATTTGGGCGGCACGCAGGTGCGCGCCGCGCTCAGTGATGCCACCGGCCAGATCTACCGCCGCGTGGCAACCGCCACCAAGGCGGATGAGGGTCAGGATGCGGTCATTGGACGCATCAAATCTTTGATCGAACAGGTGTGGCCCAAGCCGGACCAGGGCGCGGTGAAGGCCATTGGGCTGGCCGCACCTGGCCCGCTCGATCCAACGTCCGGCGTGATCGTCTTTGCACCCAACCTGCCTGGTTGGGAAATGACGCCTTTGCGCAACATCATCGCCGGAGCTTACGGTCTGCCCACATTTCTGGGCAACGATGCCAACCTGGCCGCCCTGGCCGAAAACCGTTACGGGGCCGGGCGGGATGTGGCAGACATGGTCTACATCACAGTGAGCACCGGCGTGGGCGGCGGCATCATCACGCACGGTGAAATGCTCCTGGGCAGCCACGGCTTCGCCGCCGAAGTGGGGCACATGACCGTCGAAGCGCAGGGAGTGCGCTGCCTGTGCGGCAACACCGGCTGCCTGGAAGCTTACGCCAGCGGCCCAAGCCTTGCCCGTCACGCGGTCGCAGCCTTGCGTCAGGGCGCAGTCAGCCTGGTCACCGACATGGTGGCCGGGGACCTTAGCCGCATCACGGCCAAAGAACTGCACGATGCGGCCAGGGCCGGCGATCCCCTGGCACGAGCCGAGTTTCAGCGCGCCGGGTTCTACCTGGGCGTTGGCATTACCAGCCTGCTGCACCTGTTCAACCCGCGCGTAATCGTGCTAGGTGGCAGCGTCATGAAGGCGGGCGCGCTCCTAACCGACGCCATCTGGGAAGTCATCCGCGCCCGCGCCCCCCATCAGTATTGGGAAGGCCTCTCCATCGTTTCTGCTGCCCTGGGCGATGATGTGGTGTTGATCGGGGCCGTGACGCTGGCGGAGGCGGAGAGTCAGCGACAAAAACAGAAGATGATGGCGCACCTGCCCTAACTGGCGGCAAGAAACAGGAAAAATACGTGACTTTCTATCTGACCTTTTGGGAAATCATCGGTTTCATCTTGATCGCGCTCCTGGTGGTTTTGACCCTTTTCGCGATCATTGAACCAGGGCCGCTCCAGCGTCGCTCACGCGATCGCCGGGGACAAATGGAAGACGCGGACCCGCCGTCCGCCAAAAAATCACTCTGAACTTGCGCTGCTGCGCAATTAACGGGAGATCACCGTGTTGATTCAGACCCTACGCGACGTATCGCTTATCCTGCTCTCGATCCTTTCCTTCCTCATGTGTCTCGTGCCGCTCGTGGTCATGTTCTTTTCGGTGCGCGGCACGTTGGCGCTCAAACGCAAGACGGCCGCCCTGGCGCCGCAGGCCCAGGCCAAGGTGATGCAGGTGCAGGCCCTGGTTGATCAGGGCGCCAACAAAGTCGTCATGCCTGTGATGCGCGCCCATCTGGCCTACACCCAATGGTCAACCACCGGACGCGCCTTGCTGCGGGCGCTCAGGCGACTCTGATTCTAATGAGCGGCAGCGACGAGTCCAGCCGTTGACTGTACTCTCCCAGGCAACTGGAGTCGTTGCACAACGTTCGTAAATTATCAACTAGCGAGGTAGCTCAATAATGGACAAGAAACAACAGCGATTACTCTCCGGCCTGATCGTTGGCGCCATTTTTGGCCTGGTGCTGGCGTGGATCGCCACGAATCGTGATGATGTCAGTGACGGCGCCGTTTCTCGACTCAAACCGGGCGATTGGGTCAAGCTGGGCATCAGCCTGCTCGGCGTCGCCCGCCAAATGAGCGATCTGATCGAAGCCGTCTGAAACAGCAAACGGATTCATCGAGCCGTCAACGCCTTGCCGCGCGCGCGGCACTTTCTTCATCGCCGCGACGTCATATCTGTCATCTGTTCAGTCTGTTCAGATAACTGCTCGCCCTACAGGCCGATTTGGACAGGATGAACAGGATGAACAGAGAGAAAGTGCAAGGAGAAAGTGCAAGGAGAAAGTACAAGGAGAAAGTACAAGGAGAAAGTGCAAGGAGAAAGTGCAAGGAGAAAGTATCATGAGGAAATCGAAGCGATGGTTGTTCATGCTCGTGCTGACCAGTGTGCTGCTGGCCACACCGCTCACCGCGTTGGCCGCGCCGATCACCGGCGCACCAGCGGCGATTAGCTGCACCTATTACACCGTGCGCGCCGGCGATACGCTGACCAAGATCGCTGCCCGCTTTCGCACCGACGTTTGGAGCATCGCCCGCGCCAACGGCATCACCAATCTGAACCGCATTCGCATTGGCCAGGTTCTATGCATTCCCGTCAGCACGCCGCCCGCCTGCCCAACGTCCTACATTGTGCAGCGGGGCGACACGCTGACGAAGATCGCCAACCGATTTGGCGTAAGCGTTCTGGCTCTGGCCAGCGCCAATCAGATCGGGAACATCAATCGCATCTACGTGGGCCAACGCCTGCGCATTCCTTGCAATCCGCCGCCGCCCCCCACCCCGCCGCCGTCCGGCGGCGCATGGACGGCCAAATTCTACAACAACGAAGACTTGGGCGGCGCTCCGGCGCTGATTCGTCACGACGCCGGCATCAATTTCAACTGGGGATTTGGCTCTCCTGCGCCCAGCAGCGTGCAGGCGGACCACTTCTCCGCGCAGTGGAGCCGCAGCGCCTCTTTCAGCGGCGGCCTCTACCGCTTCTACAGCCGCAGCGATGATGGCATCCGCCTCTGGGTGGATGGCGTCAGTCAAATTGACGAGTGGCGCGAACAAGCCATCACCGGTTTCTACAAAGATGTGGTGCTCAACCAGGGCAGCCATACCATCGTCGTCGAATACTTCGAGCGCGCCGGCCTGGCCGAAATCCATGTCTGGTGGGAAAAACGCTGAGTTGTCAAGGCAAAATCCGCTTTAGCCAGGGCAGCGGATCAACGGGCGTCAGTCCGACACGCATTTCCCAATGCAGGTGCGCTCCGGTAGAAAGACCGGTGGAGCCAACCTCTCCCAGTTTGTCGCCCGCCTCAACCCGCTGCCCCACCGTGACTTCGATCTTGGATAGATGCCAATAGCCGGTGTGCAGTCCGGCGCCGTGATCGAGAATCACCGCGTTACCACGTACCGTCAGCGCCTCAGCCAACACCACGACCCCCGGCGCCGGCGCGGTTACCACCGCGCCGGTCGGTGCGCCAAAATCCTGACCTTCGTGAAAACTGCTCACCGGCCCCCCGTTGTAGCTGCGTCGTGTGCCAAATGGCGAGCTGACAACGACGAGATTGAGATGGAACGCGCTGCTCAACGGCGACGTGAAAACCCCCGTCCACTGCGGAGAAAGATCATGCTGCGGCCACAGGGCGTTCAACTTGACCCGTTCATCGGCCAGCAACTTGGGTGCCAGCAGCCCCCCCTTGTCCGCAGGCAGCACCAAATGCTGCGTCTCGAAACTCCCTGCGATCACCGGCGCGGGCCAGCGCACGTGCAAGGTCGGATCGTCCGGCTCCGAACGCAGGCGCGCAGGCAACGCCAAACCCTGAATATCCACATCCAACCAGGTGAGAGCCGGCGGCGCCAACGGATGCACACCAAACAGCGCCCAGGCCTGCCCCTGCCCCGTTGACACCACTGCCAGGGGACTGCCCGCGTAGCGGGCCGAGACCGTCAGCGGGCGGTTAGCAGCAAGCGACAGCGCGGCCGCCTGCCCCTGCTGCAGCGCCGGCGGGGTGATCCCGAACCGATTCAGGCCCAGGGCCGCCAGGTCCAGCGCGATCGGAACCTCAATCTCCTGACCTGGCTCCAGTTTTGTTTTTGGGTTCGTTGAGTTGGTTGAAATTAATAGTAATTTGACTATGCGAAATTTTGACGCCAAACCGGTCCACGTATCGCCTGGCTGCACCCAGTAACGCAGGCGCGGCCGCTCCGCCGCGGCCTGAACCGGAATCAGCAGCCGCTGGCCGATTGCCAGACGATCGGGATTCTCCAAACGGTTGGCCTCGACCAGCGCGGCGACGGTGGTATCGTAACGCGCGGCAATCGCGCCCAGCGTCTCTCCGGCCTGCACCACATGCACGATGGCCCCGCTCTGCCGCGCTGGCCGGGTGTGATCTGAGGCGGCTGGCGCCGCAGTCAGCGGCTGGCCCAGGCTCAGCCACAGCGCCAGTCCCAGCAGGCCATGAATCCATCGCGTGCGTCTGTTCATCTTGTGCATTGGTTTTGACACGCCTCGCACCTCATGCGATAATCGTCCGAAGTTCAATCTGCTTGTGGAGGAGTCAAACTGATGTCATTGACCGAAGCCCTCTCCGCGGCCCAGCAAGACGAGCCGCAGATGCTTCAACGCCTGTTCGATCTCTTGCGCATCCCCAGCGTGAGCACAGTGTTGGCCAACAGGCCTGACGTGTACCGCGCGGCAGACTGGGTCAGCGCCTACTTGCAGGAAATCGGCCTCGAACACGTGCAGCGGCTGGAAACCGATCGCAACCCCATCGTGTATGCCGACTGGCTGCACGCGCCGGGTCAGCCCACCGTTCTGTGCTACGGGCATTATGATGTGCAGCCGGCCGAGCCGCTAGATCTGTGGCGCACACCGCCCTTCGAGCCGACCGTAGTAGGGGACAACCTCTACGCCCGCGGCGCAGCCGACGATAAAGGTCAGTTCATCATTCACCTGGCCGCCATTCGCGCCATTTTACGGGCCGACGGACGCTTGCCCATCAATGTCAAGTTCCTCATCGAAGGCGAGGAAGAGATTGGCAGCCCCAGCCTGGACGCAGCGCTGAACACCCATCCCGCTCTCTTTCAGGCTGACGCCTGCCTCATCTCCGATTCCCACATGCTGGCGCCGGACTGCCCTGTCATCATCACCAGTGTGCGCGGCTTGATGGCCGTACATGTCGAAGTGACCGGACCGGGCAAGGATCTGCACTCTGGCACGTTCGGCGGCGCGGTTCACAACCCGCTGCAGGCCCTGTGCGCCATCCTGGCCCGCCTGCATGACGCGGATGGCCGCGTGGCGGTGTCCCATTTCTATGACCGCGTGCGCCCCTTGACCGCACAAGACCGCGCGGCCCTGGCGCAGGTTCCCTTTTCACGAGCGGTCTGGCTGAACGAAGCGGGCAGCCCGCCCGGCGATTGGGGCGAGCCAGGGTACACCATTCACGAACGCACCACCAGCCGCCCCACCCTCGAAATCAACGGCCTGGCCGGAGGGTTTGCCGGCGATGGTCTCAAGACGGTGCTGCCGTCGCGCGCCGTCGCCAAAGTCTCCTGTCGCCTGGTGGCCGATCAGGATCCTGAAGAGATTCGCCATCTCCTCACCGAAACCATCCTGGCGCTGGCGCCTCCAACCGTGCATGTCGAAGTCACCCCGATTCAATCCGGCCCCGGCGCCACGGTCAATCTCGATCATCCGGCCATTCAGGTTGCCAGCGCCGCCTACCAGGCTGTGTACGGGACAGCGCCGCTCTTCGTGCGCGAGGGGGGTTCGATCCCCATCGTCGCCCTTCTGCAGAACAAGTTCGCCATGCCATCGCTCATGATGGGCTTTGGCCTGCCAGACGACGGGCTGCACAGCCCCAATGAAAAGATGAGCCTTGCCCAAATTCGCCGCGGCGTCGCGACCATTGTTCACTTCTTCTATGGCATGACGCGGCAATAA
>JAYRVL010000026.1:0-3990 GCA_041918575.1 Anaerolineae bacterium
CGCCAGCGCCAGCAGAACCTGGAAGGCAGCGCGCAAAATCCGGAGCTGGTTGGCCAGTTGGCCGCGCTGCGTCAGGAGGTGGGAACGGCCGCGGCCGAGGCGCGGCGATTCAGTCGTGAATTGCGGCCGCTGGCGCTGGAAGATCTGGGGCTGACGCCGGCCCTGCGCAACCTGGCGAATCAACTGCACGAGCAGCACGGCATCCAGGTCACGCTGACGGCGCGCGGCGCCCTGCGCGGGTTGACCGGCGATCAGGAGCTGGCGCTGTTTCGCATCTTCCAGGAAACGCTGACCAACGTGGCCAAACACGCCCAGGCCACGGAAGTCAGCGCGCTGCTCGAAAGCGATGCTGAGGGGGTTCTCTTGCAGGTGAGCGACAATGGCCGCGGTTTCGCGCAGGCGCTTTCAACCGACGAATTTGCGCGTCGCGGCCATTTTGGTCTGATTGGCATCCAGGAGCGCGCCCAGCGGCTGGGCGGCCGCCTGGAACTGGAGTCGCAGCCCGGTCAAGGAGCCACCGTCCGCGTCTGGCTGCCCGTTTGATTGCCGCCTGTCGGCTACAGCCGTCCTCAGCTCACGGCTTTCTCCACGAGCGCGGCGATCGCTGCCTCTTGCGTGGCGGTCAATTCCTTCAGCGCGAAGGAGGCCGGCCACATGGCGCCTTCGTCGAGCTTTGCCTCGTCGGTGAAGCCGAGCGTTGCGTACCTCGTCTGGAACTTCTGCGCGCTTTGGAAGAAGCAAACGACCTTACCGTCCCTGGCATACGCGGGCATCCCATACCAGGTTTTCGGCGAGAGGGCTGGGGCGTTGGCTTTGATAATCTCATGAAGCCGCATCGCCATGGCGCGCTCTGGTTCTGGCATCTCGGCGATCTTTGCCAGCACGTCGCTTTCCCCGGCCGCCTTGTCCTTGTTCGCGCGCGTTTCTGCCTTCAGCTCTCGGGCGCGCTCTTTCATCGCCGCTCGTTCCTCAGCCGTAAATCCCTTCGACTCCTCGCTGGTCGCGGCGGCGCCCCGGACGGACTTCTGCGTGTCTTGTTTTGCAGGTTGGGTCATAAAAACTCCTTTGGAAGACTCTTTCTCAATTATCGCGCACTTCTAGCAACGCGGCGCATCCTTTCAGCAGTGCAGCCGCCTAATGAATACTGCGAAAAGAATCCCAAGTGCTCCAGGGGTCCAAAAAAGAAACTGTTTTGCGGTTATATTCATCAATTCCTCCTGAGTAGTGCCGCTTAACAGCCTGGGGGGACGCCTGCGCCTGCGCTTCGAGCCTCCCGCGGTCCACAGCGCGGCCGGCGCAGCCGTCAACTGGAACCGGGTGTTTTCTCCCTCCCTGGCCCCGCGGCCCGCAACGAGACCTGCCGCTCCTAACGGCGAAGCTTGCCGACGACTCGCTTCGCCGTTAGGGGCGGCAGATGTTCTTCGTTGGCTTTTCGCGCAGCGGCTGGACAGACGCCGCGCAGGCATACGCCGCAGAGCTTCAGGACAGGCCGCCCGCAGGCAGAAATTGGACCTGCGCCGGGCTGCGCCTGCTCGATTTGACACAAGTGGATGATGACCTGACCGCCTGGCCAGAGTAGCATGAATCCGGCGTGCGGGGCCGCCGGATTCATGCACAGCCTACGCTCTACGCTCGCCCCAGCGCGGCCAGCATCTCCGCCACGCTGGTGAACTTCACACGCGGGCGGCCCTGTTCCTGGCCGCGGCGCAGTTCCATCTCGTTCAGGCGCTGCCAGTCCGCGTAGGAGAAATAGTTCGGTTCACGCGCCTTGACCAGTTCAGCCAGGGCCGCGACATCGGGCCGGGTCGGCGTGAGGGTCTGGCCCTGCGCCAAATCCTCGAGCATACACATCACCGTTTCGACCGCATCCGGTTTGTTGGTGCCAATCACGCCATTGGGGCCGCGCTTGATCCAGCCCGCGGTGTACTCGCCCACCTGCGGCTGCTGCGTTTCCGGGTTCAACACACGCCCCTTTTGATTCAAGATCACGCCCCAACTTTCTTTGAAGGGCACGCCCGGCACCGGCACCCCGCGGTAGCCAACCGAGCGAAAGACCAGGCCGGCCGGAATCTCCTCGAACTCCCCGGTCGCTTTCGGGCGCAGCGTGCCGGTGTCCGTGGCCACCAGCTTGTTGTGCGCCAGGCGCATCATCTTGACATGCCCGGTCTCATCGCCTTCCAGCGCCGTGGGCGAGACCAGGAAGCGGAAGATCAGGCGGCGTGACTTGCCGGTTGGCTCGTGTCGCCCATACTCCTGCAAAATCTCGACCTTCCTGAACAGGGTGCGGTCGTTGTTGCGATCAAGCTCGGCCTGACTCAACGGATCCAGCGTCACCTCAGCGGGCGGCACGATCACATCTACGTCCGCCATCTCGCCAACCTCTTTGATCTCCGGGTTGCTGAAGGCGGCCTGCACCGGGCCGCGGCGCCCCAACACGTAAACGGTGCGCACACGGCTGTGGCGCAAAGCCTCCAGCGCGTAATCGGCAATGTCAGACTTGAGCAGTTCCTCAGGCGTGCGGCACAGGATGCGGGCCACATCTATGGCCACGTTGCCAATGCCGACGACCGCAGCCGCCTCCTGTGAAAGGTCGAACTGCAGGTCGCGGTAGTCAGGGTGGCCGTTGTACCAGGCCACGAAGTCGGTGGCCGGGTGGCTGCCGGCCAAATCCTCGCCCGGAATGTCCATGCGGCGGTCGGTCTGCGCGCCGGTGGTATAAACGATCTGATGGTAATGCATCTTCAGTTCATCCACCGTCAGATGCTTGCCGATCTCGACGTTGCCGTAAAAACGAACATGCGGATGGGTCGCGGTCTTGTCGAAGACCGCGGTCACGGTCTTGATCTTCAGGTGGTCGGGCGCCACTCCTGCGCGCACCAGGCCAAAGGGCGTCGGTACGCGATCGAACAGATCAATCTCAACGCTGAGATTGGTTTGCTTGAGTAAATGCTCGGCGGTGTAGAAGCCGGTCGGGCCAGCGCCGATGATGGCCACGCGTAGGGGATTGCCGGCTGTACCTGGTTGTGTCATTCGATGCTCCTTTGCCTCGAACTCTGGGTGAATGATTGCCATCAGACCTGTGCGCACACCGGCGTCTCAGGCCTAGCTGCCCATCATTTCGATTTGCAGGCGATCCACCTCGCCCATGTACGTGTCGCGCTCGGCCTTCAGAATGTCGCCAATGGAAACGATGCCCACCAACTCGCCATCTTCCAGGATGGGTACATGGCGGGTGCGCGTCTCGGTCATCGTGTGCGCCAACATGCGCAGATCATCATGCGGCGAGCCGATCACCATGTCCTTCTTCATCACCTCGCCCACGCGGCGCTCGAAGACCGCCTCATCACTGGCTGCGCGGCGGATGATGTCGTGCTCTTCCAGAATGCCAACCGGGCGGCGGTTGTCATCCACCACCACCAGCGACCCAATGTTGTGCATCGCCAGGACCCCGATCGCGTCCCTGATGGTGAGTTCGGGATGAATCGTTGCCACATTCGGCCCTTTTTTTGCCAGAACCAGACTGGTTTTCATCGTTACCTGCTCCTTTCACTGCCCTGCGTCTCACTGCCTGTCACAGCATTCATTCTATCACTTTGTGGGTAGTTTTGCCACTTGGGGGGAATGGAGATTGGGGATTGGAGACCGGAGATTGGAGATTGGAGACCGGAGAGCGGAGACCGGAGATTGGAGATTGGAGATTGGAGAGCGGAGAGCGGAGATTGGAGAGCGGAGAGCGGAGATTGGAGACCGGAGAGCGGAGAGCGGAGATTGGAGACCGGAGATTGGAGATGCGGAGACCGGAGACCTGAGACCGGAGATTGGAGACCTGAAACTCCAACTCACTCAACTCCCGTCTTCCACACACCTGATCCCTGATCCCTGATCCCTGATCCCTGATCTCTGATCCCTGACCTGCCTCGCTCAGCGCGCCAATGACGGCGAATACAGGCTGAGGGCCAGGGATTGGCCTGCTTCGATGATTGGCTGTGA
>JAYRVL010000027.1:0-3031 GCA_041918575.1 Anaerolineae bacterium
CATCATGCTCAGGGCCTGGGTGCGAATGCGGGCGTTATCCGCGACGCCCGGCAAAGTCAGCGCGCGCTGCGCGGCGGCCGCGGCGGCGCGGGCATCCCCCTGCATGCTGAGCACTTCGCTGAGGGTGCATAACACGCTGCCCAGCGACCAGGTATCGGCGCTGTCGTTGGCCAGAACCAACGCCTCCTCCAGCCATGTGCGCGCCTCGTCCAGGCGACCGAGCGCGATCAAGACGGCCGCGCGCGCGTCCAGTGAGAGCACCAGGCCGTTGCTGTCGCCGGAGCGCCGCGAGATGTCACAGGCGCGGGCAAAACCGGCCAGCGCGGCGTCCAGATCATGGCGCACAAAGTGGACGCCGGCCATATTGTGCGCCATGGCCGCCAGCACCTGCATATCGCCGATCGCCTCGCCCCCTTGCTGCGCCTCTTGATAGGCCTTGAGCGCACCCTCCAGGTCACCCTGCTCAGCCAGCACCACGGCGATGTTTCCCAAGACAGCATTTTCAGAGACGCGCAGGCCGCCGCGCCGGGCCGCGGCCAGCGCACGGCGGTAGTGTACCAACGATTGCTGGCCGGCCGGCGCGCGTGTGTAGGCGATGAAGCCGAGCACGCGCTCACTACGCGCACGGATGTCGTCGGCCATCTGCGGCAGGTAGGCGGCGAAGCGTTCGGCCAGGGCCAACGCCCGCTGCGCGGCCGCCACAGCATCATCGAAACGCGAGAGCAGGCGCAAGGCCCGACATTCGACTGCAGCCAGCCGCGCCAGCAGCACGACATCCGCGGGCGGCAGATCGGCGGCGGCGGTCTGGCAACAGAGCAGGGCCTCCTCGGCCTGCCCGCGCAGGAGCAGGCTCTGCGCCAAACGTGCGGCAATGTCGGCGCGCACGGACGCGCGGCGGCCGGCCAGGGTCAGCGCCTCGCGATAGCTGGACTCGGCCTCGCCAATGCGCAGCGTCAGGCGCAGCAGATCGCCCCGCGCGCAAAGCAGGCGCCGGCGCAGGGTGGTGGTGTCCCCCCGCTTGCGGCGCAACTGCAGCAGCGTCTCATCTACCACCGCGGCCGCCCGTTCGGCCTGACCCTGGTTGAGCAGCGCTTCGGTCTGCTCGGCGATGACCTCGGTGGCCTGCGCGGGGTCGCCGGCGCACGCGTAGTGGTGCGCCGCCTCGATGACATCGTCAGTCGCACGCTCGGACCATTCCGCGGCAATGCGATGCAGGCGCCGCTTGAAGGGGGCATCAGCCGCCAGGGTCGCCAGCAGATGGTCGGCCACCAGGGGATGCAGCGCGGCGGCGCGCGGATGGTCAACCAGGTGGCGGCGCTGCAGTTCGGCCAGCGCCGGCCGCAGATCAGTCGGGCCATTGTGCTGGCGCAGTAGGTCGCCCAGGGTTTCATCGAAGAGGTCAACGGGCTGACGGAAGACGGCGATCAGCCCTGCCAGCCAGGCGGCGGCCGGGGAAAGATCGCGCAGCATCGTGTCGAGGATGTAGGCGGAGACCTGCGGCTGCGTCTGCAGATGTTCGATGAAATCGGCGTAGTCCGCGCTATCGGTCTCCTGCCCCAGAAGCTGCCCGGCCGCCAGGCGCAGGAGCATGGGGCTGCGGCCGGTCTTGGACAACAGCCGCTCGCGCAGCGCCGGGGGAGCGTGCAAGCCAAGCCGGCTGATCAACTCCTGCGCTTCCGTCGGTTCCAGCCCCGTCAGGTTGACCTGAACGAGGGCAGGGAGTATGATATCTTCGCGACCGGTGAGTAACAGGGTGGCCGGGGTGGATGCACTGAGAAAATGCAGAACACTCATGATAGCCGCGTCGTCGAACGCCAGGTGGACATCATCGAAACAGAGCAGCGCCGGTTGCTGGTTGAGCGCGGCGCCGAGCAGGCCCAGGCTTTGATCGAGCGGAAGCGCGGCGGCGTCCGGCGGTCGTTCAGCCAGGGCGCGTACTTGCAGGCAGCCCTGGCCGAGCAGAAAGCGAGCCAGTTGGCGCAGAACCGCATCGGCGCTGGTGGTGACGCCGGGCAGAAAGGAAAGCCAGAAGACCGGGCTGTGGGCGCTGCACTCTCGGGCGATGGCGGCGGCCAGGGTGGTTTTGCCCATGCCGGCCAGACCCACTACTGCCACGCCTTTATGGGTGGAAAGCAGCAAGCGCACCCGCGACAACAGGCCTGAGCGCATGACGTTACAGGGCGGCGCGGCCGGAACGACGGGCTGACTGCTGTGGCTGCTGCTCGGCGTTGGCGCCGGGGTCGCCGGCCCAGCCGTCCACCGGGCGTCGGAAGCCAGTTGCAGCAGGCGCCGGGTCAGATCAGGCCGATTCTCCAGCTCCAGCGCAGGCACAAAGAGCGCGGCCAACGTTGCCATGTCGGGTGGGCGCATGTTCTTTTCCAGGCGACAGATATGGGCTTCGGTATAACCAGTTGCCTGCCCCAGGTCACGCTGCGTCAGGCGGGCGCTGCGCCGCAGGTACTTGAGCAGGGCGCCAAAATTGGTGATGGATTCAGCCACAGGCATGGGTAGACTCCCCGGAATGGCAAACAGTCAGGGGCGCTATTATAGACTGATCGGGGAGAGATGCAAATGACCGCGCAGCCTGCGGGTCTGCTGCATATGGCGTATTTGGCGATGTCTTCACAAGTTGACAACAGAAACAACCTCATCTTCATCGAATCTTAACACTCAGATGCTACAGTCAGAGTTGGAATGACCTGCGTCAGCAGGCGTCAGTTTTCAGAGGAGCAAGAGAGAATGAATAGCACACTCTCGTTGTCACCGACAACAACGGCAAGCAAACCCAGGTGCAGGTGACGGATACGACGCTGATCGAAAAAAACGCTTCGGTCACAGTGGCTGATCTGACCACCGGCGAGACGGTTATCGTCTCAGGGACGCCGGGCAGCGATGGCAGCATTACCGCACGCTCGGTGCAGGTGGCGCAGGCCGGCCGCCTCGGTCCCGGCGGCGCAGATGTCGCTCCTGTCGGACCGTAAGGTCCCGCCCCCGGCGTGACAGCGCCGCCCGTAGCGCGGCATTCATGCCG
>JAYRVL010000028.1:0-2559 GCA_041918575.1 Anaerolineae bacterium
AGATCGGAGATCAGAGATCGGGGATCAGAGATCGGAGATCGGGGATCAGAGATCGGAGATCAGAGATCGGAGATCAGAGATCAGAGATCGGAGATCAGGGGGAAGGTTGGATGCGATAGATCAAGAACGAGGGGGAGCCGTCGGGACGGTGGGTGGTGTGCAGCCAGTGCAGGCGCAGGCCCTGTGCGGCAAGCGCGGGGACCAGGGCATCATCCTGACGCCAGGCGGGGATGACGATCAGGCGGGTGTACTGCGCGGGGCCGGCGGCGTCGGCGGCCAGAAACGCGGCGGTGGGGTAGTAGATGCGCTGAAAATGCGTGTCCGCCAGGTAATACTGCCAGTGCCACCCCAACCAATGATGATAGAGCACGCCCTGGGCGTTGTCCGGCAGGGTCCGGCGCACGACCTGGCTGGCCTCTTCGATGCCGTCGTAGGCGCCGTGGTCGCTGCCGATGGGGAAGCCGCCGTGGGCCGCCTGCCAGGCCGGAGGAACGAGCAGCAGCAGGGCGATCAAGAGGATCACCGGACCGCTGCGCTGCCAGAGCCAGCGCAGGGCCAACGCGCTGAAGAGGGCCAGCAGCGGCGCCAACGGCAGCAGGTAACGATCCCATACTTGAAATGATACCACGATGTGCAGCGCCAGGTAAATCAGCACGAAAGCGAGCAAGGGCATCGTTTGGGCAGCCGGCCGCGGCGCCGCGCGATTAGACTGAAACGATCGGGGCCGGCTGCTGAAGGCAAGGATGATGCCGAGCAGGAGCAGCCCGGCCGGCGCCCAGCCCGGCGCCAGGAATCGAATGAGCGCCAGCCAGTCGGCCAGGCGCGGCAGCCAGTCGGCGATCGGCGTCAGGGTCAGGCCGCCGTAGCTCACTGCGCTTTGCACCCAGACGGCGGGTGGGCCGCCGGCCGGCGTCTGGCTAAGGCGGTAGGCGTCCCAGGCCAGGGCGGGGCCGAGCGCCAGCAGAAAGCCGATCAGGCCGCGCCAGATGGCCAGCCGTTTGTGCGTGGGCGGCCGCGACGCCAGCAGGAGGGGCGCAGGGATCAGAAGCAGGGCCTGCTGCTTGGTGGCCAGGCTCAGGCCCAAACTGAAACCGAGCCAGCCCCAGCGGCGGTGCAGGGCAGCCAGCGACGCGGCGAGCAGGGTGGCGACGAGCAGAGGGTCGGTGAAGAGGGTGGGCGCGAACAGGATGACAAAAGGGGATGCGGCGTAGACCGCCAGCGTCAGCCAGGCGGTGGAACGGCCGAGCAGGCGGCGGGCGAGCGCGTAGAGCAGCGCGGCGTCCACAAGGCTCAGCATGACGTTGAGCAGACGCATGGCCGGGATGCTGGCGCCGATGAGCTGCTGCCAGGCGGCCAGCAGCCAGAGAAAGAGGGGCGGTTTGTCCACCGGCGCGCCGATGAGCCAGAAGTCGTGCTGCGTCAGCTCGAGCGCCCAGGCGGCGTAGAGCGCTTCATCCTCCAGCACAGGATGAGCGCTGAGCGCGGCCAGCATCGCGGCCCAGCCAGCCAGGAGGAGGGGCAGGGACAGCCGGGGCGTGTTCAACCGCGCGTTTGTGGATAGGCTGGCAACTTGTGTGACCGTTTCATCCTGTGCTATACTGCGCAGAGGAATCGCCGGCGCTTTTGCACTCACGGCAGCGGGCGCGCGAGGATTCGAGACGACTTGCATTGTTTTCAGATTGTCGAACAAGCGGCGTTACCTGTGCCATCGAAGGAGATAACAACGTTGACTGAACCGGCTATGACCGAGATTGTACCGGTGGTGGAGGAGATACGCAGTCTGACATTTGCCGATGGTTTTCAATTCGGCTGCGGTTTCATGGCTGCAACGACCCTGGGTGTCTTGATTTTGATTTTGCTGATCGTGCTGCTGACGTTCATCCTGTCGCTGCTCGGCATCAGCGTGCTCGACCTGGGCGGTGGACTGCGCCCGTAGGCGTCAATGGCGCCACAGCGCCAGTGCGGGCCGGTTGATGGCGGCGGAGATGGCATCAACCGGTAACCGGCGCGGCCCTACGGCGCGACCAGGCCGGTTACCGGATCGTTCGATTGGCGCCCCGGCGGCGTCACCGCTCAGCCCGCGACGTCAGCCGGCTGTTGAGCCAACGCGCGCCCGCAGGATGTGTCATCACCCTTCACCCACTTGATGGGCGAGGATGATGGCTTCGGCGACTTCCTTCATGGGCTTGCGGTTGTTCATACTCATCTTCTGAATGCGGCGAAAAGCCTCGGCCTCGGTCATGCCCTGGCGGTCCATGAGCATGCCTTTGGCCCTGTCCACCAGCTTGCGCGTCTCCAGGGCCACTTGAATGTCGCCCACTTGTTTTTCCAGCTCACGAAATTCTTGAAAACGGGCCAGCGCCACCTCGATGGCAGGCGCCAGGTCGGCCTCGCGGAACGGTTTGACCAGGTAGCCGGCCACGCCTGCTTCGCGGGCGCGCACCACCAGGTCGCGTTGGTTATAGGCGCTGAGGAGCAAGACGGGCGCCAGCCTGTCTTCTGTCAGCACTTTGGCCGCTTCGATGCCATCCATGTCGGGCATCTTGATGTCCATGATGA
>JAYRVL010000029.1:0-9936 GCA_041918575.1 Anaerolineae bacterium
AGGTCATCAGGCACTTGCCACAAGCCGTCGCGTAGAACGTTTGAGCGAAAACAGGACTGTTCCTACAGGTTGTGTGCGATTTGCCAATGACCACAAGCTGTTGTATGGAAACATCTGTTCTATGTCGAAAACAGGCTTAGTACGCATCCAATCGCATGGAGCGCAGCGACATATCGAATCCCGAGGCAAGGTGCAACTCCTCTGCGACCTCTGCGGTGAATACGTTTGGTGTTGCTGTGGCTCCTCATCCTCGTTTTACGTATGCCATGGCGCATGGTATAATGGCGTGGTTGCTGCGGTGGGCGTCGGGGCAAGCCAGCCAAACGCCGATCCGCATGGCCCCCACGCCGGTGGGCCTAATTTATCACGCATACCCATCCCCGTCGGAGGAGAGTCCGAGTTGTTTAGTCCACTCAACTGGCTGTTAGGCCTGTTTTCCCTGGATATTGGGATTGACCTGGGCACCGCCAATACCCTGGTCTGTGTCCGCAACCAGGGTATTGTCATCAACGAACCGTCGGTCGTTGCCATCGAGAAGAAAACCAAGAAGGTCCTGGCGATTGGCGCCGAGGCCAAAGAGATGGTGGGCCGCACCCCGGCCAACATCGTGGCCGTGCGCCCCTTGCGCGATGGCGTCATCTCGGACTTCGACGTCACCGAGCAGATGCTCCATCATTTCATTCGCAAGGTGCATGACCGTTCCCTGCTGCGCATCCCGCGGCCGCGCGTCGTGGTGGGCATTCCCAGCGGTGTGACCGAGGTCGAGAAACGCGCCGTTCATGACGCCACCGTCAGCGCCGGCGCGCGCGAAGCCTACCTGGTGGAAGAGCCAATGGCGGCTGCCATTGGCGCCGGTCTCAGGGTGACCGAGGCCAAAGGCTCGATGGTGGTTGACATTGGCGGCGGCACCACCGAGGTGGCGGTCATTGCCCTGGGCGGCATCGTCGTGGCCCGCTCCATCCGCGTGGCCGGCGACGAGATGGACGAAGACATCATCGCCTATGCCCGCCAGAAGTACAACTTGCTGATCGGAAATCGCACGGCCGAACAGGCCAAGATCGAAGCCGGCTCGGCCTATCCCCTGGAGCAGGAAATGACCTATACCCTGCGCGGCCGCAATTTGATTACCGGCCTACCCGAGGCGGTGGAGATCAGCAGCATCGAGATTCGCGAGGCGCTGCGCAATTCGATCAACGTCATTGTCGAAGCCGTCAAATCGGCCCTGGATGACACACCGCCAGAATTGGTGGCCGACCTGATGAGCGATGGCATTGCCCTGGCGGGCGGCGGCGCCTTGCTGCGCGGACTGGCGCAGCGCCTGAGCGAAGAAACCAAGATGCGCGTCTACGCGGCCAATGAGCCGATGACGTGCGTTGCCAAGGGCGCAGAGAAGATCCTGGAATCGCTCGAAGACCTGCGCAAGGTGTTGACCAGTATGCAGCGCGGCAGCACGATGCACTAGGCCCGTACCGGGAATGCCATGACTCAAGCCAACCGACGCGCCACCCCGCTGCGCTTGTTCGTCTTCATTGGTGTCTGCGCCCTGCTCATGCTCCTCGACCTGACCGGCCGGCTGGTTGCGATCAAGGGGCTGATTCTGCGGCCGGTCCTGCCGCTGCAATCAGGTTTGACCGGCCTGGCCGGCGGCGTGCGCTCGGTCGTTACCCTGGCGCAAGACCTGGGAACCCTCCGTCAGCGCAACCAGGACCTGCAGGAGCTGGCCGACCGCCTGACGGTGGAGAACGTGCGCCTGCGCGACATCGAGATCGAGGACGAGAACCTGCGCCGTTTGCTGAATTTTCGCCAGAGCAACCCCAACTTTGTCGTGCGCGGGGGGCAGGTCGTCGGGCGTGTGTTGGGCCGTGATCCGAACTTTCTCAAGTACCTGGTGATTGATCTCGGCAGCGACCAGGGGATAGCGCCGGGCATGCCGGTGATGAGCGATGTGGGGCTGGTTGGGCGCATTGTCGAAGTCAACGCCAACAGCTCGAAGGTGCTGCTCATCACCGACCCCGGCAGCGCCATCAACGCCCTGGTGCAGGGTTCCCGCGTGTTGGGTGTGCTGGCCGGCGTGGACGGCGGCAATCCTCGCATCAAGTACCTGACCCAGGATGCGGTCATCAGTCCCGGCGACATCGTATTGACTTCGGGCCTGGGCGGCAGTCTGCCCAAGGGACTGGTCATCGGCCAGATCTTCAAGGTGCGGCATCGGGATTACGAGATGTTTCAGGAGGCAGAGGTGCGTCCCACGGTTAATTTCGATCGTCTCGAACTGGTGTTGGTCATCACCGATTTTAGCGCGGCCGATGCCGACGCGGCGCCCTGATAGATGGGCCGCGAATGAACCTTTACTTCCTGGCGCCGCTGCTGGCTGCAGTCGGCCTGTTGCAGACCACCCTCGTTCCTTACCTCAGCCTTTTGGGCGCCAAGCCCAATCTGATGCTGTTAGCGGCGGTGGCGTGGACCCTGATCGCCGGCAGCCGAGAGGGCCTGTGGTGGGCCTTCATCGGCGGCCTATGGCTCGACCTGCTGGGCGGCAGCCCGCTGGGCGCATCGGCGCTGGCCCTGCTCGTGTCTGTTTATCTGATCGGCCTCGGCGCCGTTTCGATCTTTCGTGAGCGTTTGTTGATTCGGATGCTGAGCGGCCTGATGGCCGGCCTGGTGTACGGCAGCGTGCTGCTGCTGCTGCTGGCTGCGGCGGGGCGCCCGGCCGATTGGCAGGTTGCCCTGGTCAGGGTCATCGGCCCGGATGCGCTCTACAACGCCCTGCTCCTGCCCATCGTCTATGCACTGATGCTGGCCGTCAACCGCCGCGCAGGAGCGCAGCGATGGGAAGTCTAGGGCGCCGGGGCCAAAAAAGGTCATGGGGATCACGACGGTGAACCAGTCACAAGCCGCCATTGTGCGCACTTTCCTGTATCGCATCGCCATCCTCCTGGTTTTTTTTGTGCTGGCGAGCCAATTGTGGCGTCTGCAGATCAGCCAGGGCGCCACGCTGCGTTCGGCCGCCGACCAGAACCGTTTTCGGATTGTGTCGGAGCCGGCCCTGCGCGGCGTCATTTACGACAGCCAGGGGCGCACCCTGGCGCGCAACCGCCCGACATTTGCCGTAGCCATTGTACCAGCCGATTTGCCTGACGATGAGGAATCGCTGGCGGCTGAGTTGGAGCGCGTGCTCGACCTTTTGACCATGCCGATCCAGGCTGTCATCACGCCGACAGCCACGATGACGCCGGAGGCTACCACGCCGCCAACACGGGCGCCAGCGCGGGGTCGCGTCACCGCTACACCGGCGGCAACAGCCGTCGCGGCGACGTCCACGCCCGCGCCTCTGCGCCTGCCGGTGTCAGGACGCCAACTGGCAACCGCGCCGCGTGCCGAACTGATCGCCCTGGCGGTGCAGGCTGTGGAGAACGCTCGCCTGGGCAGCGCCTTCGCGCCGATCGCGTTGGTGGTCAACCTGCCCATTGAAACCGCCTTCGTGATCGAAGAAGCGCATCATACCTTGCCCGGTGTGATGGTCCTGACCAACGCCGAGCGCGAATACCTGACCGGCGCACTGACCGCCGATCTCATTGGTTACATGGGGCCAATTCCGGCCGAGCAGGCCGAAACGTACCGCGATAAGGGCTATGCCAGCACTGATTGGGTTGGCTACGCAGGCATCGAACGTTCTTTCGAGGCCGAGATGCGCGGAACGGCTGGCCTGCGCGAGATCGAGGTGGACGTGGCCGGCCGCGAAATCGCAACGATCGGCAAGCCGGCGCCGGCGGCGCCGGGGCGCAACCTGGTGCTGACCATTGACATGGAATTGCAGCGGGCGATGGAGGCAGCTTTGCGCCGCGGCCTGGAAGCGGCCCATTCGCCTTCCGGCGCTGCCATAGCCATCAACCCTCAAACCGGCGCGGTGCTGGGCATGGTCAGCCTGCCGACCTACGACAACAACCTGTTCGCCGATGGGATTACGGCCGATGAGTACCTCTCGCTCAGTGAGAACAAGTATCGCCCCCTCTTGAACCATGCCATTAGCGGCATCTACCCGCCTGGCTCGACGTTCAAGACAGTGCCGGCAGCCGGCGCGCTGCAAGAGGGCGTCATCACGCCGCGTACTCGCTTGCAGGACGAAGGGATCATGTGGCTGCCCAACAAGTTCTTTCCTGACGATTTCAGCAAAGCGCAGCCATTCTACTGCTGGCTCTACAAGTACGGCCGCGGGCACGGCCCCATCACCGTCGCCGAAGCGCTGGCTGTCTCTTGCGACGTCTTCTTTTACCAGGCCGGCGGCGGCCTGCGCGATTTCCAGGGCCTCAACGCGGATCGTCTGGCTCAGTATGCGCGGGCGTTTGGCTACGGAGAAGTGACCGGCATTGATCTGCCGGGCGAGCACCCGGGCCTGGTTCCGAGCGATCAGTGGAAGCGCTTGACCTATGGCGAAGGGTGGGTCACCGGCGACACCTACAACATGTCCATTGGCCAGGGCTTTGTGCTGGCTACGCCTCTGCAAGTGGCTAACGCGGCCGCGGCCGTCGCCAACGGCGGCGTCCTGTACAGGCCGCAGTTGGTGGCGCGCATGACCGACGCCGAAGGCGCGGTGGTCATGGAGATGCAGCCCGAAGTCATCCGCACCCTGCCGGTCAAACCGGAATACATGGCCGTGGTACGCGAAGGCATGTTCGGCGCGGTCAATTGGGCCAATGGCACCGCGCCCGGCGCACGCGTGGCCGGCGTTGCTGTGGCCGGCAAGACCGGCACGGCCGAATTCTGGGACCCTGAGATCGGCTATGATGCCAAAGGGTTCCTGCCAACCCATGCCTGGTTCATGGCCTTTGCGCCCTTCGATAACCCGCAGATCGCGGTGGTGGCTTTCATTTATAATGGCGGCGAAGGCTCAGCCGTGGCGGCGCCGGTGGTTTCGGAGGTTCTGCATTACTTCTTCGATGTGCCGATGCCGCCAGGCGACCCCTACTTGCGGGTGCAAGTGGGAGATTGAGCGCGTTCGATCGTTTGTGGTCAACCTATGGCAATCAGCAGCGAGCAGTCAGTTCAGATCAAAGGCGCCAGCAGCGGGCTGATCATCACCCTGCCCAGCGGAGACCTGGACGCGGTGTTGGCCCAGGTGGCTGAGCGTCTGCAGACCATGGCGTCCTTCGTCAAAGGGGGGCGCGTGGCCGTGGACAGCGGCGCCCGGCCGTTGGACGAATCTGAGATTACCGCCATCGGTCGGCTGCTCGAAGCCCATCAGGTGAGCCTGTGGGCGCTGGTGAGCGAGCTGCCGGCCACCCGGCAGGCCGCGATTCAGCTTGGCCTGGCCGTGGACCTGGCGCCGCCATCGCGGCCCAGCGCCAACGGGCGCCAGGCAGCCGCGCCGTTGGTTGTGCAGCCGCTGGCCGAACCGGAGCGGATGTTCGACGCGGGTGACGATTTCCCCGCATTGCTGGTGCATGCCACCCTGCGCGGCGGGCAGAGCATCGAACATCCAGGCGCCGTCATTGTGATCGGCGATGTCAACCCGGGCGCGCAGGTGGTGGCCGGCGGCGATGTGGTGATTTGGGGCCGCCTGCGCGGCACCGTTCACGCCGGCGCCGCGGGCAATCGGGCGGCTGTGGTCTGCGCGCTGCTGCTGCAGCCCACCCAACTGCGCATTGGCGATGCCATTGGCCGCGCACCCGACCCCATCGGCCAGCGCTGGCGTCTCTATTTGCGGTCGAGTCGCCCTGCCCCCGAGGTGGCGCACGTCAGCGACGGCGTCATCATCGTAGAACCCTGGGATCAAGTGAAGAGTGGGTGAAAATGAGCATGGGAGCAACCATCATTACCGTGACCTCCGGCAAGGGCGGGGTCGGCAAGACCACCACCACGGCCAACCTGGGCGTCGCCCTGGCGCTGCAAGGCCTGCGCGTGGCGGTCATTGACGCAGACATCGGCCTGCGCAATCTGGATGTCGTTCTGGGATTGGAGAACCGCATCGTCTATGACCTGGTGGATGTGGTGGAGGGGCGCGCGCGCCTGCGCCAGGCCCTGATTCGTGACAAGCGCCTGACCGAGCTTTATCTGCTGCCCGCGGCGCAGACGCGCGACAAGAACGCGGTTTCCGAACAACAGATGATTGCCCTGACCGACGACATGCGCGGCGAGTTCGACTTCATCCTGATTGATTCGCCCGCCGGAATCGAGCAGGGGTATCGCAACGCCGTGGCGCCGGCCGACCGTGTCATCATCGTCACTACGCCGGAAGTATCGGCGGTGCGTGATGCTGATCGCATCATCGGCCTGATCGAGGCGGCGCAGAAAGGCCCGGGCGATCTGCTCCTCAACCGCCTGAACCCTGCGCTCGTCAAGCGCGGGGACATGCTCAGCGCCGACGATGTGATCGAGATTCTGTCCATCAACTTGCTCGGCATCATTCCTGAAGACCCCCAGATCGTTGTCACCACCAATCGGGGCCAGCCAGCAGCCCTGAACGGTGATTCCCCGGCCGGAATGGCCTATCGCACCATTGCGCGGCGTGTCATGGGAGAAGACATTCCGCTCACGCCGCTGCGATCACAAACCGGGCTGTTTGGTCGGCTGGCGCGTTTCTTTGGGGGAAGCGGGCAGTAGCCCGCGGCAGAAGATGTTAGGAGCAACGCCATGAACTTCATTGAACAACTGCGCAGACTCTTCAGCCCCGACCCTCCGAGCCGTGAGGTGGCCAAAGAGCGCCTCAAACTCGTCCTGGTGCATGACCGCTTGTCGCTCTCACCCGCGCTCATGCAGACCCTGAAGGATGAGTTGATCGCCGTCATCTCCAAATACGTCGCTATTGATCCGACCGGAGTCGAGGTTACGCTGAGCCAATCGCGCTACGATCAGCGCCTGGTGGCCGACATTCCCCTGGCGCCGCTGCCGCCTGTGCCGCCTGCGGATGATCTCCCCGCGCCGCCCGCGCCTGGCAACAAGCCGCGGCGCCGGCCACGAACGGCCAGCCCGGCGCAAGGACAAACCTGATGGCGCGCGCCTGGCGCAATTTCGACTGGGGGCTGTTCGGCATCACGCTGGCGATGCTGGTGGTTGGGGTGGTCATGGTACGCAGCGCCACGATCAACACGCCAGGGCTGGAGGACATGGTCCGCCGCCAGATCACCTTTTGCCTGGCCGGACTGGCCATCCTCTTCGTCGTGGCCAGTGTGGACTACACGCTCGTCGCCACTGCGCCCACGCTCACCTACCTGGTGTTGGTTGGCCTGTTGGCGTTGGTGGAAATCGTCGGCATGACGCAGGGCGGCGCCCAGCGCTGGGTCGAGATCGGCCTGGCCGTGCAGCCCTCGGAGCTGGCAAAAATCCTGGTGGTGGTCATCCTGGCGCGCTTCCTGGCCGACCGTGAACAGGCCATGCAGCGCATTAGCACCTACCTCGGCGCTATGTTGCTGCTGGCGTTGCCCCTGGTGCTCATCTACCTGCAGCCAGACCTGGGGACGACGTTGTCCATCGCCTTTGCCGGCGGCATGATGCTGCTGGTTGCCGGGCTGCCGTTCATTTACGTGGCGGTCACCGCGGCCGTCACCGCCGCGGCTGCGCCTCTCGTGTGGCTCTCCATGCAGGGCTACATGCGCGACCGCATCCTGCTCTTCCTCGATCCGGCCGGCAACCCGGACGATTTCTATAACGTCAACCAGGCGCTCATCAGCATTGGCAACGGCGGCATCCTGGGACAGGGGCTTTTCCACGGCAGCCAGAGCCAACTGCACTTCTTGCGCGTGCGCCACACCGATTTCATCTTTTCGGTCATTGCCGAAGAACTCGGCTTCGTCGGCGCGATGGTGGTGCTGATCTTGTTCGTCGTTCTGCTGCTGCGCCTGCTGCGCGTGGCTGACCTGGCGCGTGATAGTTTTGGCCGTCTGCTCGTCATCGGCATTACTTCCATCATCTTCTTCCAGGCGGCCGTGAACATCGGCATGAATCTCAACCTGCTGCCGGTCACCGGTAAACCGCTGCCGTTCGTCAGTTACGGCGGCAGTTCGCTGCTCATTTTTCTGCTCGGCATCGGCCTGGTGGAAAGCGTGGCCATGCGCTATCGCAAACTGGAGTTTTAATCACGTGCCGTAAGCCTGTGGCTGCTCAGGCCCCCCCCTGCCCCCCAACCCTGGGGGGAAAAGCATTCGGCTCCCCCAGAATTGGGGGCAGGGGGGCGCTCCGGGCGCTATCGAGACCATTCTCACTGCCTGGCTGAGCAGTTACCCTGATTACCAGGAGACAACGATGTCAACACTTCTTTTGCAGCACGCCGATCTGCTGATCACCATGGACGCGCAGCGGCGCCAGATCAAAGACGGCGCGCTTTTCGTACGCGACCAGGCGATTGAGCAGGTGGGGCCAAGCGCGGACCTGCCCGCCACGGCCGACACCGTCATTGACGCCCGCGGCATGATCGTGCTGCCCGGCCTGGTCAACACTCATCACCATCTCTACCAATCACTGACCCGCGGTCTGGCGCAGAACAGCGTCCTTTTCGACTGGCTGAAGACGCTCTACCCGATCTGGGCGCGGCTGACGCCCGAGGCGGTTTATCTGGGCGCCAAGCTGGGCCTGGCCGAGCTGCTGCTCAGCGGCTGCACCACCAGCAGCGATCATCACTATCTCTGGCCTAACGGCAGCCGCATTGACGACGAAATCCAGGCCGCAGTCGAACTGGGCATTCGTTTTCATGCCAGCCGCGGCTCCATGTCGCTGGGCGAAAGCCAGGGCGGTCTGCCGCCCGATTCGGTGGTGGAGGATGAGGGCGCCATCCTGGCCGACTGCCGCCGCGCGATCGAGACCTTTCACCAGGCTGACCGCTTCGGCATGGTGCGCATTGTCGTCGCGCCCTGCTCACCCTTCTCCGTCACGCCTGATCTGATGCGCGCGAGCGCCGACCTGGCGCGCAGCTACGGCGTCAGGCTGCACACCCATTTAGCCGAGACGAAGGACGAGGAGGAGTTCTGCCTGGCGCGTTTTGGCCGGCGACCGGTGGAGTACGCGGAGGAGCTGGGCTGGACGGGCCGCGATGTCTGGCATGCGCACTGCGTCCACCTGAGCGAGGCGGAGATTGACCTGTTTGCTCGCAGCGGTACCGGCGCGGCGCATTGCCCCAGCAGCAACATGCGCCTGGCCAGCGGCATTGCGCCGGTGCGCCGCCTGCTCGACCGCGGCGCGTCCGTGGGCCTGGGCGTGGATGGCAGCGCCAGCAACGACGGCGCGCACCTCCTGGGCGAGGCGCGGCAGGCCATGCTCTTGCAGCGCGTGTTGGGCAACCCGGCCGCGCTCAGCGCGCAGGAGGCGCTCGAACTCGCCACCCTGGGCGGCGCGGCCGTCCTGGGCCGTGACGACATCGGCGCGCTGGCGCCCGCCATGGCCGCGGACTTCATCGGCCTGAACTTGAATCGCCTGGCCTACAGCGGCGCCCTGCACGATCCCCTGGCCGCCATCGTCTTTTGCGCGCCGCAGCAAGTGGACCTGAGCGTCATCGCCGGCCGTGTGCGCGTGCGCGAGGGGCAGATTGTGGGGCTGGACACGGCCGACCTGGTAGCGCGACACAGCGCGGCCAGTCGGCGGCTGCTGCGGGGAGAGTAGAATTATCTCCTCTATTCCTGCTCGAACACTGTGCCCAGCGCGGCCGGCGGGGAGGTTTGCAGGGCGCGCAGGCTGCGCACAAGGACGCGGCGCAGGCCGTCGGGCAGGCGGCCAAGGCCGCGCTGCAACCATTCCGCGTTGCCCAGCGTGACCAGCACCAGGGTCAGGATCATCAGCGGGAAGGGCAGCGTGGGGAAGAGCTGCGTGGGCACGTTGGGCATGGCGCTCTGCAGGGTGTTGGCCAGGGTTTGCAAAGTGACGAAGGCGTAGGCGCCCACGGCCGCGCGCAGCGGCCGCCAGCCGCCGAAGATGACAATTGCCAGCGCAATCCAGCCTGTGCCTTCGATG
>JAYRVL010000030.1:0-3842 GCA_041918575.1 Anaerolineae bacterium
GATTTCGGCTTGCCCGGCGATTCGAGCGGCAGCCAGCCTGCGCAAGGGGAATTGGATGACCCAGCGATTCGGGCGGCGGCCAGCCTGCCCAAGGGGGGGCGTTAGTGGAGAATTTTGCTCAGGAACTGCTTGGTGCGCTCGTGCTGTGGGTTGCTGTAGAGTAATTCGGGCGTGGTGTCTTCCAGCAGTTGACCGGCGTCCATGAAGAGAATGCGCGTGGCGGCGGCGCGGGCAAAGCCCATTTCGTGCGAGACCACCAGCATCGTCATGCCTTCACGGGCCAGGTCCTGCATCACGTCCAGGACTTCGGTGATCATCTCCGGGTCGAGCGCGGAAGTCGGCTCGTCGAAGAGCATGATCTTGGGATTCATCGCCAGCGCGCGCGCGATGGCGACACGCTGCTGCTGTCCGCCGGAGAGCTGGCTGGGGTAGCTGTCGGCCTTCTCTGGAATACCCACCTTCTGCAGGAGATCGTGCGCCACGCTGGCGGCCTCGCTGGCCGAACGTTTGCGCACCACGCGCTGCGCCAAGCTAATGTTCTCCAGCGCGGTCATGTGCGGAAACAGGTTGAACTGCTGGAACACCATGCCCACTTCGGCGCGGATGGCGTTGATGTTGATCTTCGGATCGGTGATCCGCATCTTGTCAATGAAGATGTCGCCCGAAGAGAGCGTTTCCAGGTGGTTGATGCTGCGCAGCAGGGTAGATTTGCCCGATCCGCTGGGGCCGATGATGATGACCACCTCGCGCGGCTTCACTTTGAGACTCACGTTGTTCAGGGCATGTACACGACCAAAGTATTTGTGTGCGTGCTGCACTTCGATGATGGTTTCGTCCATGATAGTTCTCCTCCTCGGTCTAGCGGTGCCCTACCGTCATGCGCTGCTCGATCCAGCGCGCCACCCGCGTGAAGATCAGGGTCATCAGCAGGTAGATCAGAGCGATCATCGTAAAGGTCTCGAAGCTCAAGAAGGAGCGCGCCACGTACTCGCGACCGCGACGGGTGAGGTCAGAAACAGTCAGGACCGACACCAGGGACGAGTCCTTGAGCAGTGTTACGAATTCGTTGCCCACCGGCGGCAAGATGACGCGAATGGCCTGCGGCAGAACGATATAGCGCATGGCCTGGGCATAGCTCATGCCGAGCGAGCGTGCTGCTTCCATCTGCCCTTTGGAAATGGATTCGATGCCCGCGCGGAAGATCTCAGTCATGTAGGCGCCGTAGCAGACCGTGAAACCGATAACCGCGGCAATGAAGGGGTCGAGACGCAAGTTGGCGAAGTAAGCGCCGACGGCCGGCGCGATCGGCTGCAGCGCCTTTCCCAATGTCTGCAGCACCTGCGGCAGCGCGAACCAGATGTAGAGGAGCCACACCAGGAGAGGAATGCCGCGCACCACTTCGACATACAGCGAGGAAGCGCCGCGCACGATGCGATTGCCGGAGATGCGTCCCAAGCCTCCCAAGATGCCCACCACGATAATGGTGAAGAATGACGTGATCGAAATGCGCAGCGTCACGCCGATGCCGTCACGAATGAAACTCCAGATTTCGGCGTAGGGTTTAGCCAGAACGACGATCATGAAGACGATCAGGGCCAGCACTGCTAACACCAGCAGCCACCAGCGGTCAATGCCAGCCAGGCGCCCCCGCGTATCAACGGCACGTGGGCCAGGCCCCAATGAGGGAGCGGTTGTACTCATGGATACCTCCTTCGCAACTCTGTTTAGGCAGCCTGCGTCTACATCAACTCGCGCACGGCGACCAAAGCGGCCTCATAATCGGGATGTTGGGCGATTTCTGGCACGTACTCCACATAGCGCACCACGTCCTGCTCATCCACCACGAAGATGGCGCGCTGTTCGATGCGCAGTTCCTTGATATGCGTGCCATAGGCATCGCCGAAGGCCATGTCAAAATGATCGGAAAACATCAGCACACGGTCCACCCCTTTGGCCGCGCACCATTCTTTTTGCGCAAACGGTAAGTCAACGCTCACGGTGACAACCACAACCCTGTCGCCAAAGTTCGAGGCTTCCTGGTTGAAGCGCCGCGTCTGGGCATCGCAGATGCCGGTACCCAGGGAAGGCACAACGTTGATGAGGCGAATCTTAGCGGCAGTGCTCGCCAGCATTGGCTTGCGGCCATCGAAACCGCGGTCATTCAGGATGACTTCGGTCGCCATGTCGCCGGGAACCAGGGCCACGCCGAGCACCGTCAGCGGCTTGCCCTTGAGGGTGATATCTCCAAAACGCTCTTGCAGCATGAAAAATCGAGACTCCTTCGTAGTAATTGTTAGACCTTCTGCAGGCGTGGATCGAGCGCGTCGCGCAAGCCATCGCCGAGCAGGTTGAAGCCGAGCACGGTCAGCATGATCGCCAGGCCGGGGAAGAAAACCAGGTGCGGCGAGGTGAAGACCTGGTTGCGTTCCGCGCCCAGCATAGAACCCCATTCGGCCATGGGCGGCTGCGCGCCCAGGCCTAGGAACGAAAGCGCCGCGGCATCGAGGATAGCGGTGGCGATGCCTAAGGTGCCCTGCACGATCAGGGGAGTGAGCACGTGGGGCAGGATGCTGCGAAACAAGATGCGGTTGGGCGTGGCGCCAACGGAACGTGTGGCGTTGACGAAATCAAGTTCCTTGATGGACAGGACGCTGGCCCGGCTCACGCGTGCATAGGCGGGAATGGAGACAATACCGATGGCTAATAGCGCGTTGGTCAGTCCTTCGCCCAGCACGGTGACGATGGCGATGGCCAGGAGCAGGGCGGGGAAGGCCAACAGCACGTCCATCAAGCGCATGATGAGGTTGTCGGCCCAGCCGCCGGCATAACCGGCAATGGCGCCCAGGAGGACGCCGATGATGATGGCAAAGCCCACCGTGCTGAAACCGATCAGCAGTGAGACCCGTGCGCCGAAGATGATGCGGCTGAACAGATCGCGCACGTTGCCATCCACGCCCAGGATGTGCTGCGGCGTTTCGGGAGCACAACCCAGGATGTGAATACAGGGACCAGAGCGCATCTTGATGTTCTCGATGCCGATCAGGACCTGGTCAGGATCATAGGGCGCAATGAACGGGGCAAAGAGGGCCGTGATGACGAGAAGACCCAAAATGACCATGCCCAGGATGGCAGACCTGGTGCGTAGGAGGGTATAGAGGGCGTCCTGCCAGGGGCTGCGCGGGGGGCGGGCGAGTGCTTGTTGGCTGGCGGTAAGTGTACTCATGCCATTCTCGTTTAACTCAGGCGGATACGGGGATCCAGGAAGGCGTAGGTCAAATCTACGATCAGGTTGACCACCACAAAGACGACCGCTACCACCAGCGTTACCGATTGCACGATGGTGTAATCACGGGCCTGGATGGAATCGAAGAGTAGACGCCCCATGCCGGCAAGGTTGAAAATCGTTTCTGTCAAAACGGCGCCGCCGAGCAGGCTGCCCAGCGAAAGCCCGATGACGGTCACAACCGGCAGCAGGGCATTGCGCATGGCGTGACGGTAGACCACGACGACATCGCGCAGACCCTTGGCGCGTGCCGTGCGGATGTAATCCTGGCCCATCACCTCCAACAAACTGGAGCGGGTCATGCGAGCGATAATCGAGAGTGGAATGGTTGCCAACGCAGCCGACGGCAGGATGAGATGCTTGGCCGTGTCCCATAAGAATGCCCAGTTGCCGGTGATAAAAGCATTGAACAAGTGAAGATTGGATAAGAACTGAACCATCGAATACCAGACGCCCTCGGTGGCGGCGACATGCCAGGTTTCGACGAGGGAAGGGATGGTCAAGCCGGGGGTGTTGCGACCGGAGGGGGCCAGCCAAAAGGGGGTATCTTTGAGCAGCA
>JAYRVL010000031.1:0-2202 GCA_041918575.1 Anaerolineae bacterium
ATGAACTATTCGGCCTGTTCAGTTCCCCCACCCTCATCGCTCTCGTCGGCGCCTCGACCGCTCTGTACGCCGGTCTGAAAGCCTTCACCCAAAATGACATCAAAAAAGTGTTGGCTTACTCCACCGTCAGCCAGTTGGGCTTTATGGTGGCAGCGGTCGGCATGGGAGCCTACGTGGCGGCCATGTTCCACCTGGTGACCCACGCCTTCTTCAAGGCGCTCTTGTTCTTGGGTTCCGGCTCGGTCATTCACGGCATGGAGCATGGGCATCATAGCCTGCCTGATCACGGCCGCCACGCCGCAGCTCACGGCCACGCCGACCCCTTCGATCCCCAGGACATGCGCTTCATGGGCGGCTTGCGCCGGCAGATGCCGCTGACTTTTGCCGTGTACATCGTGGGAGCGCTGGCGTTGGCCGGGATTGTGCCCTTAGCCGGTTTCTGGTCGAAGGATGAAATTCTGGCGCATGCAGCCACCAATAGCGGCACAGCTTTCACCCTCGTCTTTATTTTGTTGACCCTGGCAGCGGTGTGTACGGCCTTTTACATGGGCAGACAACTGATGATGACCTTCTTCGGCCCGCCGCGCCATGCGGCGGCAAAACATGCGCACGAGAGTTCGCCGGTGATGATTCGGCCGCTAATTATTCTGGCGCTGCTGTCTATTTTCGGCGGCGTGCTGAATTTACCCCACTTGAATTCGGCCGAAACCGCAGAAACCGCCCACCCCGCCACCGCCTACGAAACCACCCGCACTCTCGAATTGGAGCACTGGCTGGAGTCTTCCATCCCGGCTTTCCGCCTGACCGAGGAAGCCATCGTCCTCATGCCCCGCACCCCCACCACGCTCCAATGGGGCGTCGCCGGCCTCTCCACCCTCTTGGCCGTGGCCGCCCTGGGCGCCTCCACCCTGGTGGTCTACCGCCGCCGACCCCAGCGCGCCGACGATCCCGACCCGCTCCAACGCACCCCCATCTGGTGGATGTCCACCCTGCCCATCAACACCCTGGTCATGCAAGGCTTTGTGCCCGCCTTCAACCGCTTTGCCGACTGGCTGGCCCACACCGTGGATTGGGCCTTCTGGCATGACTTCTTCCACGAGCGCGTCATCCGCGATCCCTTCATCGGGTTAGCGCGCTTCACCTCCAACGTCCTCGACAGCAATGTGCTGGATAACGGTCTCGTCCTGGGCCTCGGCCGCCTGGTGCGTGGCACTTCCGGCGCGCTGCGCCAGATTCAAACCGGCTATGTGCGCAACTATGCCCTCACCCTATTCCTTGGGGTAGTGGCGCTGCTGGCTTATTTTCTGTTCTTCGCCGGCTAGTTGTTAATCGGCCGACACGCTCTATCGGGAGAGAGTGAGCATGAACCAGTTCCATACCATCTTAACCTTGACCACATTTTTGCCATTGGTCGGCGTCTTGGCCCTCCTGCTGCTCAAGAGCTTCCAGCAGGAAACGGAAGACAACATCCGCCGCGTCACTTTGGGGGCCACGATCCTGACCTTCATCCTGTCGCTGGTGGTACTGACGCAATTCGACCGCAGCCAAACCGGCTTGCAACTCATTGACCGTTTCACCTGGATTCGACCTTGGGGTATCAGCTACTTCCTCGGCGTTGACGGCATCAGCATTTTGATGTTGCTCCTCACCACCTTCATCTCGATGCTGGCGATTGCCGCCTCCTTCCCCATGATCAAAGCCCAGGTCAAGCAATATTACATCTTCATGTTGCTCCTGGAAACGGGCATGATCGGCGTTTTCCTGGCCCAAGATTTATTCCTGTTCTATGTCTTCTGGGAATTCACCCTTGTGCCCATGTATTTCCTGATCGGCATCTGGGGCGGCGCGGCGCGGGTATATGCCGCCATCAAATTCTTCCTCTACACCATGACCGGCTCGCTGCTCATGCTCGTCGCCATCCTTTACATGGGCGTGAGTAACGGCACCTTCGCCTTGCCGGAACTTATTCAAGGGCGGGCGGCTTTTGCCGGGGTTCAGAACACCCTCTTCCTGGCCTTCGCCATCGCCTTCGCCATCAAAGTTCCCATCTGGCCCTTCCATTCCTGGCTGCCCGACGCCCACACCGAGGCCCCCACCGCCGGCTCCATCATCCTGGCCGGCATCTTGCTGAAAATGGGAACCTATGGCTTCATGCGCTTCAATCTGCCGCTTTTCCCGGAAGCCTCCATTCAATACGCGCCC
>JAYRVL010000032.1:0-1719 GCA_041918575.1 Anaerolineae bacterium
CTCAACGCGGCGATGGGCGCAATTGGCGCCGGGGCGACGGTGATGGGCGCCATTGTGGGCGGTGTGCAGGGCGCCGGCGCCGGCGCTTTGGACAGCGGCCTGGGCGTAACTGATGTGGCCGCCCAGGTGACCAAAGGGGTGATTCGCGATACGGCCAAGGGCGCCGAAGCGGTGACCGATGTTGTAACCAGCATCGTCAAGGCCGGCAGCAAACGCGCTAAAAGGGCGCTTGTGCGCGACGCCGAAGACGCTGAAGACGCTGAAGACGCTGAATGAAGCCGCCGTTTCCCCAGCCTGTGTCGGCCGCTGCTTCCGCCGAGTTGTTGCTTGATGTTTCCATGTTCGACCATGCGCATGATGGCATCTTTGTGACCGATCCGTCCGGCGTATTGCGCTACGTCAACGCCCGCTTTCTGGACATGCTCGGCTACGCCGATGCCGCCGAGTTGGTAGGCCAACCGTTCCCGACAGCCCGGTGGGATGCAAGCCCCCCCTTTGCCGAGATGTGGCGCCAGCTTCTCGATCAACAACACCTGGAGCGGCCAGAAACCCGCCTGCGCACGGCCGCTGGGCGGCCGCTGGTTGTCACTTGGGCCGCCTCATGCCTGCGATCCACCGCCGGCGACCTCATCGGGGTGCGCGGTTTGTTAGCAGAGAGTGCGCAGCACGTGTCTGCGGATAACGGCGCCGGCGACAGCTATCGCTTGCTGGCTGCCCTGGCCGCCATGGCCGACGCCACCAGCAGTTCATTGAACCTGCACGAAACGCTCGACGCCAGCCTGATGACGGCCGCCGCGGTGATGCGGGCGCCTGGCGGCCTGATTCGTCTGTTGGATGCTAAGGGAACAGCGCTTGTGCCGGCTCGTGAATTTGGCCTTGCGGCCGATATCGAGATGCCCATGCGCACACCGTTGGGCGAGGGGCTGCTCGGCGCCGTTGCCAGCAGCGGAACTCCCCTGCTCCTGGAGGATGTCGCCGCGAATCCTCGCGCCCTGCCCTACGAAAAACAGATCGGCCTGCGCTCGCTGCTGGTCGTTTCCTTGCGCACCCAAACGCGCACGGTTGGCGCGCTGGCGTTGGGTGCGCCCCAGCCGGGTCACTTTACGATAGAAGATGTGGAAATCGGCTCGTCGCTGGGCCTGCAAATCGGCGCGGTGGTCGAACGCGCACAACTGCATCAGGCCATGGCCGAAAACGAGCAGTTGCTTGCCCAACAGATCGAGAACGCACGCGATCCCATCATCAACGTAGACCAGCAGGGCTACGTCACCCTTTTCAACCACGCGGCCGAGGAATTGTCGGGCTATGGTCGTGCAGACATTCTGGAGCGGCCCCTGGCCAGGTTGATTGCACCGGAGCGCTCGGGCGCGATGCTGGCCGCGCTGCTGGGGCAGACCAGCGACGCGCGCACGAGTGATTTGGCGCTGATCACCGCCACAGGCGAGGAGGTGTTGCTGGAAGTGCGCGTCACCCCCTTGATGCGGGCCGGCGAGCGAATTGGCGCGCAGTTGATCGGCCGTGATGTGCGGGCGCGGCGCCGCCTGGAACGCGAAAAAGAGAGCTTCCTGGCCGCCGTGTCGCACGATCTGCAATCTCCATTGGCGGCCATCATGGGGTATGCGGAATTCTTGCTCAGCGGCGCGGCCGGTCACTTGACCGATACGCAGATTCAGTTCGTTGAGGTCATTTTACAGTCGTGCCGGCACCAGTTGGCCCTCC